>CAZEAV010000349.1:0-3787 GCA_964510215.1 uncultured Iamiaceae bacterium | reverse complement strand
CCGGCTCCCACCCCCACCCCAACGCGCTGGTCAGGTAGTCGGACAGGACCGCGTTGTACAGCTGCGACAACGCCACCGTCGCCCGGAACACCAGCCGCCCGTCCAGCGTGCGCCACGTCCCGTCCGCGCACTGGGCGCGGTTCATCACCACCACGTGGGAGTGCAGCTGCGGGTCCCCCGACCGCGAGTCCCAATGGTCGAACGCCGCCGCCACCACGCCACGCACGTCCTCCTGCACCACCCCCGCATGCCCCGACCGAGACGCGAACACCGCCCGCTCCGCATACCCAATCACGAACTCAACCGCCCGCAGGTGCGCCCGGTAGATCGCCGCCTGCGCGCCCGAATCCCCCAGCGCCCACGCCACGCTCACGCTCTTGGGGGCGCTGAAGGTCAGGTCCAACCCCGCCACCGGCCGCGCCGCCTTGCGCACCCTTCCCTTGGCGTCGATGTATGCCGTACCGACCGCCTGTGGGGGCCGGCCCAGCGGCCGCCCGGTCACCGGATCCGCCAGCTGGCCCAGCATCCGCCACAACGCCTGCTCACTCACCACCGACCCCGCGGGGATGCCGGCCCCGTCCGCCAGCCCGGCCAGCCCCGCGCCCAGGAACCGCCCCGGCGGGGTACCCGACTGCGCGTAGTACCGCGTCAACGGCGACGACATCGGGCTGGCGCCGTCGCCGCGCGCGACGCTGGCCATCAGGTACCGGTAGCCTGCGCCCAGACTGATCCGCCGAATGGACACCGTCACCACGCCCACCCCGCCCGGTGACCAGCTGGCTGCTCTGCTCGTTCGCGCATACCCCGAATACCGGCCGCAGGGGGCACTATCGGGGCCGCGCATCACCTTGGTGCAAACCGTGTGACTCATGTGACTCATGTCTGGTCGAGGGCGGCCCCGGCAGCGGGTCGGGCGGGCACGGGGCCGCATGCGGAGAAGCCTCCGGCCGATGCTTGCGGCCCCGGCAGGTGGTCTCGATACCTACCCGGACGAGTGCCTTCCACACGCCGTCAGAGGCCGCCGTGCACGGAAATATCCGGGGCTCTGACAGGGCTGGCGTCGGAGCCGCCAGGACACGACCTGTGGTTGCTCGCGAGAGCGCTCGAAGGCCGGGTCCGACTGAGGCAACTACCGAAAGCCGGCATGTGGCGACCTGACGCCGGTGCAGCTCGCAATGTCCGGTCCCGGTGTACCCGGGGGGCTCGGGGCGACCGGAACCCGGCCGCGGCCCCAGTCAGGGCCTACGTGCTCGCCCCCCGGGTACCCGCTGACGTAGGTCGCCGGGACTCCAGATGCATCGGTCGGGGCGCTCGGGAGCGAGGTCTCTTCGTCGAGCGACCTCCTCAGCGGGCGCGTCACGATCGGTGAATTCGGGGTCATGCCCTCAGTAGCGGACTGCGGCAAACGGCGAAGCCACCTGCCTACGCCAGCCGCACGGTCGACACTTCCTAGTTGTCCGACAGCCAGACGGCCTCATGCCGCGAGCCGCGATGGAAGGGCCCCGTTCTAGTGACAGCTTTGGACCAGTTGACCAGTATAGCTAACGCGAGGATGATTGCGGTGTGGGCGACGACCGAATTCCTGGCGAAGGCAAGGGCGAAGACGGGCCCACTTGGGTCTGCCCCATGTGCGACGCCAAATCGTCTGCAACAGAGCCACCGTTCTGCCACGAAGACCAGATAAACTACGTCCGGCTCAAGTCTCTGGAGCCCCCTGGCGATTGAGACCGCCTCGACTTACGAGCCGCGTCATTCATTACCTGTAGGGTCGCCCCGTAACCATGTGCGCTGGCGATTGCAGAAAGATAAGCGACCCAGCCGAAGATGAGGAATGCCGCGCAGACGATGATGACTGCCCACCACGGAACCTTGGTCAAGAGCAAGCCAAGCGTGACTGCGACGCAACCAATGGCAACGAACACCAGAGTGCAGTACATATCAAGTCGCGCCCGGAATTGATCGTGTTGTAACTGCACCGCCGGCGAGACCAGAGGCTTGTTACGCATAACAAACGTCCTGAGATTGTCCCCAGCCATATCCAAGCCATCTTCGTAGTGGCGCTGAACATTTCCGAGGCGGGTCGGTAACTTTCTAGCCGCCGACGCGGTGTAGTCAGCGATTTGGATATCGAACTGTTCTACTTTGGCAACTTCCCATGAACGGCAATAGGTCCACCAGCGAAGCTGCCCATACTTATCCTTGACAGGGCCTTCGTCCAGAGCCATTCGCCGACCGGTTGCCGCCTCTAGTTCGAGGCCGTTGATGACTTCAGCCGGAACCTTGCGCTCAAGCAGCGTCGGCCGCGCCCAAGCGAAGGCCTGGAGCGCGGCTTCTCTGCGTCGCTCTCGGAGTCCGTCAAAGCGACGAACCTGGCGCTTGATGAGTCTGTTGCGAGCCCGGCGCAACGGACTCGGGCGCAGCCAGTACCCCTCCAGAACCCGGATGGACCCGAAGGAAAACGCCTGCGTGACCATTGTCGTCAACACCATCACAGGGATGATCAACAACAGAAACTGGCCAACATCGTGAGTGATCCGGGACAGTGCTCCGCCCAGCCCCTGCACGCTGCTGTCTCGAAACTGGTACTCGAGCGTGAACGTGGCGGCCAAGACAGCGGCCGGCAACCATGCACTAAGACTGAGTTGCTGGAGAATCCTCGCCGCGAGCTGCGAGAGCGTCGACAGACCACCCTCCCCCGCAGTTCTCCTCCCAGCGGACGGCTCCTCGATCACCTCGCCAGTATCCGGTAGTAGATGTCCACCGTCACGCATCTTCTCGGTGAGTCTTGAGTCCGCTATCACCTGTGGCTCTGCTGTCACTTATGCGTGAAGCTGGCACCTTGCCCCAACCCCAGCGGCGTGGATGACCACAACGAACGTGACGACAACAAGGACCGCCGGCGCAAAGGCGTCCGTGACCCGACGAAGCCAATCGACGTCTCACGTCAGGACTGCCCGCAGCTGTCGGCTGCCACGTGCGCTTCAGCATCCACACCGCTCCTCACCAAACCAAACACCTCGTGAGCATCCGCCGACCACACGTCGAAGGGCAGGGATGACCGCAACTCACCCCTCTGCCTCTCGGACCTCAGTGACCTGACAGCGCAACCAAAGCGGATATCCCGTACACGCAGCGGGTCCGCCACCTCGCCGCTCAAGCGCCTGCACGCGCATGGACTCGATCAAGTGTCCGATCCGCACCTGCCGCCGAACAGCGAGCACATTTTCCTCAGTTGATGAAGTGCGATCGGCGCTATACTGGCTTGCGCCCGCCCACGGATGCTGACAACTGCATCATGAGGTCCCGAGGGCGTGGACCGACCACGCCGTGGAGGTGTGATGCCGAAGCGGAGGCGCAAGGACGCCGAAGAGGCCACGCCGCCCGAGCCGGCCGTGCCCACCTCCTTTGCGGATCGACTGGACCGGTTATTCCGTCAGGTGCGTCCGAAGCACAAGGATCAGTACACCTACGAGGAGGTCGCTCAGGGGGCGACCGATGCGGGCTTCGAGATCTCAGCGGCCTACGTGTGGCTGTTGCGCACCGGCAAACGCACCAACCCCACGCTTCGGCACATCCAAGGGCTGGCCGCGTTCTTCGGTGTGCCGGCCAGCTACTTTCTCGACCCCGAGGTCTACGACCGAGTGGACCCCGACCTCGAGTTCGCTGCCACGCTCCGCGACGCCGGCATCCGCAGGCTGGCCCTCCGGGCGCACGGCCTGTCCGCCGGCGCCCTGGACGCACTACAAGACATGGTCGAACACGTACGCCGCCTCGAGGGAGTGGCTGA
>CAZEAV010000348.1:0-3807 GCA_964510215.1 uncultured Iamiaceae bacterium | reverse complement strand
GGGAAGCCCGAACGCGTCGTAGCCCATCGTGTGCAGCACGTTGTGGCCGGTCATGCGCTTGTAGCGGGCGAAGACGTCGGTGCCGATGTACCCGAGCGGATGCCCGACGTGCAGGCCGACGCCACTGGGGTAGGGAAACATGTCCAGGGCGTAGAACCTGGGACGTTCCGCCACCCGGTCGAACCCGGCCGAGAGCTCCCCGGTGGGATTCGGCGTGTCGAAGGTGCCCTCCTGGCGCCACCGCTGCTGCCACTTCGCCTCGATCTGTTCGGCCAGGCGCGCCGTATAGCGATACGCGGGCAGATCGGCAGTCGATTCGGTGGAGGCGGGGTCCTCGGCCATTGCCTGAACGGTAGTTGTCACACCGGCGCGCGCCGTGACTCTGTCCGGCGCCCGCGCGCCACTGTGACCCATGTCTCGGCTGCATCGTCGAATCGACGTAACGCCGGCGACCCGGATGGGGTCTCAAGCCCGATGACCAACCTCGTGAGCCGACTCGAAACCGCCGCCGCCCAGACGCCCAGGGGCGTGACGTTCGTCTGTGAGGACCCGGTGGTGCGGCTCTCCTGGGCCGAGCTGCACGCCGACGCGGGCCGTACCGCGGGGGCGCTCGCACGGCACGGCGTCGGGGTCGGCGGGCACGTCGCGCTGCTCGGGCCGACGAGCCGCAAACTGGTCACCACCCTCCGTGCCGTCTGGCTGGCCGGGGCGACCGTGGTCGTGCTGCCGTTGCCCATGCGGATGTCGTCCATCGAGTCCTTCGTCGCCCAGACCCGTCAGCGCGTCATGCACGCGGACATCGATCTGCTGGTCATCGACGAGCAGCTCGCGCCCTTCGTCGACACCCAGCCCAGCGACCCGCCACGCGTGAGTTTCGCCGAGCTCGTGGAAGGCGACACGTCGCCGTGGAGTCCGCCTCCCGAGGATCCGGACCGTCTGGCCATCCTGCAGTACACGAGCGGATCCACCTCGGATCCGAAAGGGGTGATGCTGCCCGAGCGGACACTGCTCGCGAACCTGGACGCCCTGACCGAGGCGGGACGACTCGACCAGGAAGGACCCGATGTGTTCGTTTCCTGGCTGCCCCTGTATCACGACATGGGACTCGTGGGCATCCTGACCACCGCAATGGCGTTCGGCAACGAACTCGTGCTCGCCGCGCCGCAGGACTTCATGGCGTCGCCGTCGCGCTGGGTCCAGTGGCTGTCGGACTATCACGGCTCGCTCACGGCCGCGCCGAACTTCGCCTATGTGCTGGCGGCGCGGGCCATGCCGCGCATGGAGCACCTCGATCTGTCACCGCTGCGCCTCGCCATCAACGGGGCCGAACCGGTCGACGCTTCGGCGGTGAGGCGGTTCACCGACGCGGGTGCCCGCCACGGGATGCGCCCCGAGTGCGTCTTCCCGGCGTTCGGCATGGCCGAGGTCGGCATCGCCGGCACGTTCGGTGAGCCCCTCACCGGCCTGCGCACCGACACCGTGGACCTCCGGGTGCTGGAAACCGAGCGGTACGCCGCCGCGGTGGACGACGGCGCCGAGGGCTCCAAGTCGTTCGCGCTGCTGGGACGACCCGTACCGGGTCTGGACATGCGGATCGTGGACGTCGACAGCGGCGAGGAGATGGGTGAGCGCGAGGTGGGCGAACTGCAGCTCCGGGGCACGTCGGTGACCCCCGGCTACTACCGGCGCGACGACGCCACGGCCGAGCGTTTCGTCGACGGCTGGTTGCGCACGGGCGACCTCGCCTATGTCACCGGCGGCGAACTCGTGGTGTGTGGGCGGCTCAAGGACCTGATCATCGTCGCCGGTCGCAACGTGTTCCCCGAGGACGTCGAGGACGCGGTGTCCCGGGTGGAAGGCGTGCGAGCCGGGAACATCATCGCCTTCGGCTGTGACACGGGACGCCGTCCGGGGCTGGTCGTGGTTGCCGAGACCCGGAGCACCGAAGCCGACGAGCTGCGGCTCCTGGTGGCCCGCGCGGTCAAGGACGCCGTCGGCCTGGCCGCACGCGAGATCGTGCTGGTTCCCGCGGGCACGCTACCCAAGACCTCGTCGGGCAAGTTGCAGCGCTCGCTGTGCCGGACGCGGTATCTGGCCGACGAGTATCCCTCGGCACGCGCCGGAAGCTGACCGGGGGGGGCGCGCCGACCCGGAGTCCGCGCCCGGGATCGAGCCCGGCCGCGCGGTTGGGACCTCAGGCGTCGAAACCCGGCGGTTGGTCCCGGAGGAACTTCTCGAGCTCCGCCGCCAACTCGTCACCCGAAGGCAGCTCCTCCTCGCTCGGGGTCGCGTCCGCCTGCAGCTCCAGGGCGTGCACCATCGCGGCGTGCTCCTCGTTGCCGTCGATGAGTTCGTCGATGCGGGTGGCCGTCGCCGCTGCCTCGGCCGCCAGCGTGCCCGCATCCAGCTCCAGTCCGGCCAGCTCCCCGAACGCCTCCACGAGCGCCAGGCTCGCCGCCGGGTAGGGCATTGCGGCCGCGTAATGGGGGACCTGGGCCCACGCCCCGACCGAGGGAATGCCGTGATCGTCGGCGGCCTGTTCGATCGCGGCCTGCACCCCCGCGGGGACCTCGAGTGAGCCGCGGAGAAAGCCGATGCGGGCCGCGAGCTCGTCCGACGAGGCGGTGCACGACAGCTGCACCGGCCGGGTGTGGGGAACCGGCGCGGGGTAGGCGCCGAGGCCGATGACCATACGCGTGCCCAACTCGAGCGCGAGAGAAACCACCTCGTCGGTGAAGCGATGCCAGCAGTGGTCGGGCTCCGCGCCGACCAGCAGCAGCATCTCGTTGCCGGCGGTGTCGAACCCGGAGCGCAACTCGATCTTGGGCCAACGCAACTCCGAGATCACCCCGTCGTGCAGGACCATCGTCGGGCGCCGGGCCCGGTGATCCAGGAGCTGGTCCGTGTCGAACGTGGCGACCACCGAGGTCTCGTGGTGGTCCAACAGCGTCGAGATCGCACCGGCCGCGCCCAGGCCCGCGTCGATCCAGCCATCCAGGCCCACCACCAACGGCGGTGCGTCGAAGTCCGGGTGCTCCACGAAGGTGTACAGCTCGCTCATCGGCCCGACCGATCGGTCGCCTTGGCCGCGGCGTCCACCAGATTGTCGATCTGCGCGCCGAACAGTTCGGCCAGCTCCGACCCGTTCGCATCACCCATCTGGCCGTCCGCGTAACGCGTTGCCACGCCGGCGAGAATGCAGGCGAGCTTCCAGTAGCCGAGGGCCACGAAATAGTCGACCTCGTCCACCTTGCGGCCCGAGGTCGCGGCATACCGTTCGATGAGGTCGTTCCGGTCGCCGAAACCGTCCACCGCGGTCGGCGAGTCGGGGAGCGCGGAGAACGAATCGGACCGGGTCGACCAGTACACCAGCAGCAGGCCCACGTCGGCGAGCGGATCGCCCAGCGTGCACAACTCCCAGTCCAGGACCGCGGCGATCTCGCCGTCGGGGCTGACGATGCAGTTGTCCAGCCGGTAGTCGCCGTGGACGATCGTCGAGTCGTGCTGGGCGGGCACCGACGCACTGAGGCGACGGTGGACGTCGTCGATACCGCGCAGATGGGTGTACGCGGAGCGTTCCCATTGGGCGTGCCAGCGCTTGAGCTGTCGTCCCACGTAGTTCTCGCGGCGCCCCAGGTCGCCCAGGCCGACCGAGTCGGGATCGACCGAGTGGATGGCGGCGAGGACGTCGACCAGGTTTGTCGTGGCCCTCGCCCGGGCGTCGATCCCCAGCGTCTCGGCGGTCGCCCGCTCTCGGAGGATCAGACCGTCCATGTAGTCCATCACGAAGAACGGGGCGTCGTTGAC
>CAZEAV010000347.1:0-3813 GCA_964510215.1 uncultured Iamiaceae bacterium | reverse complement strand
TCGTCCGGGATCGTGATCCGAAGTTCCGGGGCAGCGGCGACAACGGCCCCGACCACGTCGACGTGGCCCTGCACGATGTGGCCGCCGAGTCGGTCGCTCACCTTCACCGGGCGCTCGAGGTTGACCGGGTCACCGGGTGCCAGGTCACCGAGCGCGCTCCGGGCGAGGGTCTCTTCCACGACGTCTGCCTCCCACCACCCCGAACCGAGATCGACCACCGTGAGACAGACCCCGTTGACGGCGATCGACGCGCCGAGCACGGCATCGTCGAGCACGGTCGTGGCACCGATCCGCAGCCGCCCGCCATCACGGAACTCCACGCTGCCCAGTTCTTCGACGATGCCGGTGAACATGGTGTTCCTCCGCTGCTCCGGGGCACCGATGCCGTGCCGTGGACACCCCGACGGTACCGCCCCGGGCCACTCCGAACCCACCCGGTGCCGACGATCGGGGCTGTGACTCAGGTCTCCGGCACCACGTCGACCCGTAGGTCCGGGCCGAGTCGCTCGACGCGGTCGATGCGGCCCCGCCATGCATCGACCAGGGTCTCGGCGCCCCGCCCGGCGAACAGTCCCGGGGCGTCGGATCCGCCCAGGAACACCGGTGCCAGATACAGCACGTACCGGTCGACCAACCCGGCCGTGTGGAAGCCGTGGGCGACTCCCGCGCCACCTTCGACGAGCATCTGGACCACGCCTTCGGCACCGAGGCGATCGAGGAGCACCTCGAGCGGCCCGACGTACGACTCGGCCGGGAGCACCGTCGCGCCTTCGGGGATCGTGCCCAACACGATGCGCCGCGGATCGCCGCGGGGCGCCTCGACGTGGCGAACCGTGAGACTGGGATCGTCCATGCGCACGGTGCCCGCCCCGACGACGATCACATCGCTCTCGGCGCGCAGCGAATGCGCGTCGGTGCGCGCCCGGGTCCCCGTGATCCACTTGCTGGTGCCGTCCGGGGCCGCGGTACGACCGTCCATCGACGCTGCCAGCTTGCACACCACATAGGGACGGCCCGTGCGCCGATGCACCAGGTAGGGGGTGAGCGATGCTTCGGCCCGGGCGGCCAGATCGGCGGCCGGGCGCTCCACTGTCACTCCCGCATCGCGCAGACGCGCCAGGCCGCGGCCCGCAACGGAGGGGTCCGGGTCCTCGACGGCCACCACGACACGGGACACGCCTGCGTCAATGAGGGCATCCGCACACGGCGGCGTGCGGCCGTGATGCGCGCAGGGCTCCAACGTCACATGGACCGTCGAGCCGCGCGCGGCGTCCCCGGCGGCATCCAGGGCGACCACTTCGGCATGGCGTCCGCCGACGGCCTCGGTCGCCCCGTCGAAGATCCGGCCGTCACCGGCGACGATGACGCAGCCCACCCAAGGATTCGGCGACGTCCGGGCGCGCACCGACGCCGCCAGAGCCAGGGCCCGAGCCATCATCGTCCGGTCCGCGTCCGCGTCCACGGGCCACGACGCTACCGGTCGGCGCCGTCGCGGTGGACGGTCCGGAAATACCGAGGTCACGAATGCGGTTGGAACCGGAAGTCCACCCCGCAGGCGCCAATGACAAGGAACCACCATGACGAGCGTCGTGATCTTCGGAGGCACCGGCTATGCCGGCGGCCACATCGCCCGTGAAGCAGTCTCCCGTGGCCACACGGTGATCTCCTATGCCCGACACGAACCGGCCGAGCCGATCCCCCAGGTGACCTACCGCACTGGGTCACTGACCGACGCGGCCACGGTCCGACAGGCCGCCCAGAGCGGCGACCAGCTCGTCGTGGCCGTGCGGGCCAGCGAAATCGAGGGTGGACTCGTCACCCACATACCCACTCTCGTCCGGGCGGCCGTCGACGCCGACGCGCGCCTGTCCTTCGTGGGTGGCGCCGCGTCGTCACTGGTCGCCGAAGGCGGGCCGAGGCTACTGGACACCCCCGGGTTCCGCGAGGAGTGGCAAGCCGAGGCGACCGCGCACGCCGAGGTGCTCGACGCGCTGGTGGACGCGCCCGAGGAACTGGACTGGTTCTACGTCTCACCGGCCGCGTTGTTCGGCGCGCCCGCGCCCGGGGAGACCACCGGCACCTATCGCACGGGTGACGACGTGCTGGTGACCAAGCCGGACGGCTCCTCCGAGATCTCGGGGACCGATTTCGCCCTCGCCTATGTCGACGAGATCGAGCGCCACGCCCATCCGCGTCGGCGCTTCACCGTGGGCCACTGACGCGCCGGGCATACAGGAACGCGCTCATGCCGTCGCGCCCGTCGGCGGTTGGAAGGAGCTGGAATCGGTTGCCCCACGCCGACCACGGCGCCCCCAGTTCCCGGGGCTCGAAATCACGGTGCTGTCGGCGGAACGCCACATCGACATCGGTCGTCTCGACCGTCGTGAGCGTACAGACACCATAGAGCAGCCGCCCCCCGGGCCGCACCAGGTCGGCTGCAGCGGTGACCAGGTCGCGCTGCAGCGCCCCGAGGCGGTCGATGTCGGCTTCGGTGATCCGCCACCGGGCGTCCGCGCGGCGACGCAACGACCCCAGCCCCGAACACGGAGCGTCCACCAGCACCGCGTCGGCGCTCCTGCTACGCAGCGGCAGGTCGCGTCCGTCAGCCACCGCGACCCACGTCCGGGCCGCTACTCCGGTGCGTTCCGCGTTGGTGACCACCAGGCCCGCCCGATTGGCGGTGTGGTCCAGCGCGACGACCGTCGCCCCGGAACCCGCCAGGGCGGTGGTCTTGCCACCCGGCGCCGCGCACACGTCCACGATCAGCTCGCCTTCGGTGGCCCCGAGTGCCTCCACCACGGCCGACGAGGCGGCGTCCTGGACGTAGCCGTCACCACGACGGGTCGGCAATGCCGGCTCGTTCATCGCGCCGAGCGTCTCGAGTGCGACGGACGTGCCCAACTCGGATTGCAGGCGTTGGACGATCCAGTCGGGGTAACTCAGGCGGGTCGCGTCGTCGGGCCAGCCGTCCCGGCTCGGTGGCGCCCCGGGATCGATCGGATGTTCCGCCACGCGTCGCAATACCGCGTTCACCAGACCCCGTGCCCGCCGGGGCGCTTCGGAAACGGTCGCGGACACCGCTGCGTGGGGCGGCACACCGAGAAAAGCGAGTTGAAAGGCACCCAGACGGAGTACCCGGCGCACCTCGGGTTCGACGGGGGCACGCAGGAACCGATCGACGAGAAAGTCGCCGGCACGCCGCATCCGGGTGGTGCCGTCCACCAGCGCGGTGACGAATGCCCGGTCACGGGCGGCCAACCCGCTCCTCCCGAGTTCGGCTGACAACACCAGGTTGGCGTACCCGCCCTGCTCCTCGATCCGGCGCAGCGCCCGCAGAGCCACGGCGCGCGCGCCCGCGGGCGCGTTCACGAGGAGAGTCGATCGTCCGGTGCCAGCCGGGCGCCGTTGGCCCAGGAGGTCGCATCCATGCGTGGCTTGCCTTCGGGTTGCACCTCGACGAGCTCCACCCAGCCGGTCGATGTCGCGACGAGGGGTCCCACGCCCTTGCCGGGCGGAATGAGCGCTCCGGGTTCGTCGGTCGGTTCCCCGTCCGCGCCCGTCCGGATCGACCAGATCTTGAAGCGTCGACCGCGGAACGTCGTCCAGGCGCCTCCCAGCGCCACGACCCGTCTCAGCGTGTCGGCGCCGGCGGCGAAGTCGATCCGTCGATCGTCGCTGGTGAGCTTGTCGGCGTAGACGGGCTCGCCTTGCTGCGGGACGGGCGGGCCGAAACCTTCACGTAGCCCGGTCACCAACAGAGCCGTGCCGATGCGCACCAGTTCGTTCCGCAGCGACTCGAGCGTCGCGTCCTCG
>CAZEAV010000346.1:0-3824 GCA_964510215.1 uncultured Iamiaceae bacterium | reverse complement strand
GCGACATGAGCGAAGCGAATTTTTTATATATGAAGATATTATAAAATATATATCTTGTGGATAGCTTGTAATCTAATACTTCTTTAGATCAAAGTGAATTTTCTTAATAATTCTTAATAAAATTATATGTATTTTAATAATTTTTACTTTATATAATTAAGAAAACGAAATAAATAGGGGGAATAGGAAGTGAACTGGATTGCAATTTGTCGAAGACCTCTTGAGAGGATTGAATGATGTTCAGAAGAAAGCGGTCATGCATACAAAGGGACCGCTTTTGATCATGGCGGGAGCGGGTAGCGGCGGGCCACGCTCACCACCAGTCGCAGGTTCGACCGGATGAACCGGTCCTTGGCTTTGGCCGCGCTGGACACCGCCCGGCGCAGTTCCGCGGAGTTCTCACCCGCGTCGATGCGCTTGCGTGCCTCCACGCCCGCTTCGATGAGCTGGGCGAGTTCACGCTCTTCGGCGGCGTCGAGCAATGGCACGGCGCCGATTTCGTTCAGGTACTGACCTACGGAATCGCTCATGGTATTTCCTCCAACAACGACACTGCCCTCGGCATTCCCCGATACACGGAAATGGCGGATGTTTTCAACGTTTTGACGACTGGCTATGGTTCAACCGTGTTCGAGCCCTATCTGCTTCCGGAAAACCCGGTGACGTCGGTCACCGACTGGGTCGCCATAGGCGGGGGCAAAGGCCTCGCCAGGGCGCTGGACATCGGTCCCGTGGCCACGATCGACGAGGTCCTCGCGTCGGGGTTGCGTGGCCGGGGAGGTGCCGGGTTCCCGGTCGGGCGGAAGTGGGGTTCGTTGCGGGAAACAGCGGCCGGTGGCACCTGTTTCGTGGTGTGCAACGCGTCCGAAGGCGAGCCGGGCACGTTCAAGGACCGGACGCTGCTGCGCCGGAACGCGTACCAGCTCATCGAAGGGGTGGCGATTGCGACGTTTGCCATCGGAGCCAATTCTGCCTTCATCGGCCTAAAGGCAAAGTACACACAGGAACACGAGAATCTGGCCCGTGCACTTGCGGAGATGGAAGCCGACGGATTGACCGCCGGGATTCCGATCACGATCGTGCCCGGTCCGGACTCCTACCTGTTCGGTGAGGAGACCGCGCTGCTCCAGACGATCCAGGGAGAACCTGCCGCGCCCCGCCTGTTCCCGCCCTACATCCAAGGGGTCTTCGCGTCGACGCCGAACATCGACTGGTCGTCGATGCCCCGCGCCACGGGCGACCCGCAGCTGAACGACCCCGCCCCCACGCTCGTCAACAACGTCGAGTCGCTGTCCACGGCCTGCCACGTCATGGCCAAGGGCGCGGACTGGTTCCGTTCGATGGGCACCGACGCGACGCCGGGTCACGGTGTGTGCACGATCGTGGGCGACGTGAACTCGCCCGGTGTGGCCGAGGTGGAGATGGGCACGCCGCTGGGCGAGATCATCGACACGGTCGGCGGTGGCGTGACCGAAGGTCGGCGTATCAAGGCAATCCTGTCGGGGATCTCGAACCCCGTGATGACCGAGGACTTCCTCGACGTGCCGCTGTGCTTCGATGCCTTCCGGGCCCGGGGGTCGGGTATCGGATCCTGCGGTTTCATCGTCTACGACGACACGACCAGCGCCGTGGAGATCAGCTACCTGTGCTCCCACTGGCTGTCGGTGGAGTCGTGCGGCCAGTGCAACGGCTGCAAGGTGGGAACCATGGGGGTGACCGCGATTCTCAAGCGCATCATGGAAGGAGACGGCGAGTACCGCGACATCAGTGACATCGGCGCCAGGATCCTCAAGCTCACCGATGCGAACCGGTGCTTCCTGCCGGAACAGGACCAGATCGTCACCGCATCGATGCTGCGGACCTTCCCCCAGGAGTTCCTCGACGCGGTCGACGGCAAGCCGGTGAACATCCGTGACCTGATGCCGCCGAAGCTCGTGGACGTGGCCGATGGCAAGCAGGTTCTCGACGAGCACTGGCGGCTCAAGCAGGAGAACTGGGCGTACGCCGACATCGGCAACGCCACCGGCATCTACCGCACCGAGTAGGTCGGCCTTTGGCGGCACCCGCGACCGGCGCCCCAAGGCGTATCGGGATCTTCGGCGGCACGTTCGATCCGCCCCACATCGGGCACCTGGTGGCGGCACTCGAGGCGCGTGCCGCCCTGTCGCTGGACCGCGTGTTCCTGACGGTCGCGAATCGGCCGTGGCAGAAGGTGGACACCCGCCCGATCACCGGTGCGCGCCGACGTCTGGAGATGGTGCGCGCCGCGGTCGCGGGCCTGGACGGGTTGGAAGCCAGCGACGTCGAGATCCGACGCGGGGGCGACTCCTACACCGCCGACACCCTCGCCCAGTTGCGCGACGAAAATCCCGGTGCGGAGTTCTTCGTCGTCCTCGGCGCCGACGCGGCCGCGGGTGTTCACACCTGGGAACGGGTCGACGAGGTGTTCACACAGGCGACCGTGGTTGCGGTCACGCGGGCTGATCCTCCATCCGGTCGGGCCGACGACGATCCGGGGGGGAACGACACCGGGGTGGATCGGCTCCGCCGGGTCCGGATGCCCCGACTGGACGTGTCCAGCACCGAGCTGCGGGACCGTGTCGCCACCGGGCGCGGGATCGACGTGTTGTGTCCGGCGCCGGTTGTCGCGATCATCGATGCGCACGGCCTCTATCGTGTCGGGAATCCATGAGTTCCAGGACCGAACCGTCGCCGGATTCCGAAGACCCGCGCGCCCCGGTCGCCCGGTTGGCCGACGCGTTGGCCGCGGCACAGGCCGTGGCGCGTGAAAGCCTCCAGGTGACCGGATCCGACACCGCCGACGAGGCCGGGTCGGGCCGTCCGGACGCCACCGGGTCCGGTGGTCCGGGCGCGTCGGAATCCGACCCGGGCGTGGACGAGGACGCTGGATCGGACCCTTCCGGGGTCGTGACCCGCACGGTTCCCGACCGGGAACCGGCGTCCGCGGACAACGGGGGAGCGCGGTGGCGCGACGGGCCGGAGGATCCCGCGCCTACTTCCGTGGCAGGGGCCGAGGACCATCCCGGGGGATCATCCCCTACCGCCTCCGAGCGGGAAAGGCGGCTGTGGCCGCTGTACGCGGTCATGGCCGTGCTCGTGCTCGCGGTGCCGGTTCTGGCCGGTGTCGGATACCACCTGGCCAGCGAGAGCACCGCCGGAGAGGTCCTGCACGGGTCGGCCCGTCCCGAGGCGCCCGGCTACACCGCACTGGTGGAACCCACGCCGACCGCGCTGGTGATCCAGGTGTCGTCCACCGGCCAGGCCCGGACGCTCACCCTGTTGTCGCTGTCCGGTCCGAACAACCGGGGAGGGGCAGTGGTCTCGCTGCCGGTGAACACCCGGCTGGACATTCCGCGCCATGGCATCCGACTGCTGTCGCGTCTGGTCACCGAGGAACCGGCAGCCGAGTCCAGTGCCATCGTCGCCTCGGCCATCGGGATCGGCTTCTCCGATGTGATCAGGGTGACCGCGGACGAACTGACCAGGTTCGTCGAGCCCGTGGCGCCACTTGAGATCGACAATCCCGAGGACGTGACCACACCCGGAGGACAGACCATCGCCAAGGGCCGCCACGAACTCACTGCCGAGCAGATCCCGGAATATCTGGCCGCCACCGACAGCGACGATTCCGTCGACGGTCACCTGCAGCGCCAGGGGCTCGTGTGGAAAGCCTGGCTCGCCAAGATCGAGGCGGCCCCACGGGCGACGAGCGCGGTGCCCGGAGAGACCGCGGCCGGCCTGGGCAGGTATCTCACCGGCCTGGCGGGCGGCCACGTCGACGAGGCCGCGCTCCCGACGATTCC
>CAZEAV010000345.1:0-3826 GCA_964510215.1 uncultured Iamiaceae bacterium | reverse complement strand
CGCCAAGGTCCGCGTCCACCTCCGCGGCGAGCTTCGACGCATCCACCAAGAGACCGGAACGACCACGATGATGGTGACCCATGATCAAGAGGAGGCGCTGACTATGGCTGACCGCATCGGGGTCATGTCGGCCGGGCGCCTCCTGCAGCTTGGTGAGCCGAGCGAGATCTACGACCAGCCCAACTGCGCGTTCGTCTCGGAGTTCGTCGGCACCGTCAACCGCCTGCCGGGGCAACGAGCCGGCGACTGCGTCGAGGTGCTCGGATTCCAACGGCCTATCCGCGGCAACGAGACGAACAGTCCAACTCCCGACGTGCTCGTCCGCCCCGAAGACCTGGCCCTGCAGGCCGACGCGGAAGGACCCGGCCTGATCGTCAACTCAACGTTCCGAGGCGTCACGACCAGTCTGGAGGTCGAGGTCGTGGGGGTAGACAGTCCCGTGCGAGTCGATCTCGCCACCAACCGGGCCACGGAGTTCCCCGTCAGTCAGCGCGTCCGCATCGTTCCGCGCGAGAAGGAGCTCCTGATCGATGAGCCCCGAGGAAGCGCGGTCGACGATGCCGAGTGAGCGGGTGCACGTTCTGCGCAGCATCATCCACCTGAACGCCGACAGGTTTGCGGTTGTCTCGGGGGTGATCCGATGAAGATTCTTCTGGTGGGCATCGACGGACTGCGCTTCGATATCGCTCTGGCTTCAGGCGTGGCGGACAATCTGGTTGCCCTGCGACACGACGGTCACTACGCACCTATGGAGATGGAGGTGCCGACCATCTCTGGACCGGGGTGGGCCTCCATCTTGACCGGCACCACCCATGCACAGCACGGGATCGTCGACAACACCTTCATCGGCAGCAGGCTGGCTCGTCACCCTGATCTCCTGAGTCGCGCCTTCTACGCGGACCAGACCACCACGACCTTCGCCGCCGCCGGGTGGCCTCCACTCGTGGACCCTGCCGGACCTGGTCCGGTCGTCTTCCGACGTGTGGAACAGGAACGCGCCGAGCTCCACCAGGTGGTCTGCCGCGACGGTGAGACCTATGGCTACCGATGCGTCGACGACGAGATCGCCACGATCGCCACGCGGACCCTGCAGGACCACGGCCCCGATGTGTCCTTCGTCTATTTCTGCCTGGCCGACGAAACCGCGCACGTGCACGGGGCCGTGTCCCCCCAGTACCGGGACGCCATCGCGCGAGTGGACCATCACCTGGGTATGGTCATGGCCGCTGTGGCCTCCCGCGCGGAGGTCTTCGGCGAGCCATGGCTGGTCGCCGTGACCACCGATCACGGGCACGTCGACGCCGGCGGGCACGGAGGAAGCACACCCGAAGAGCGTGCCTCGTTCGTGCTGGCGAAGACCTTCAATGGCGAGGTGACCCACTGGCCCACTCGTTTTTCGCCGAACGAGTTGGCGCCCTTCCTGCTCGAGCAGCGCTCTGAGGGTCAGTGACGGCCACAGCGACGGCAGCCAGACCGTGTACGCACACGGCCATCGAGTGGGGTGAAAGGTGCGTTATGGCCAAGGAGATTCGCGAGACCGCAGCGGGTGCTGTTCACCTGAGCCAGGACGATGTGTTGCGTCGCGCCAGGCGCTTGAACGGCCGGTTGGGCACACCGGCCCACGCCTCCATCACCCAATGGCTCGGTCATCTGATCGACACCGGCGTGCTTCCCCCGGGTCAGCCGTTTCCCGCCGAGCGCCCCATGGCTCAGGCCCTGGGTGTGAGCCGCATGACCTTGCGGCAGTCGCTGGCGACGCTGCGCCGTGCAGGCCGCGTCGCCACCATCGGCGCGGGAGCAGGTAGCGCCTCCGTGGTCACCGATCAGCGCGCCGTCGTCGACCTGTCGAACCTCAACGGCTTGCGGTCCCAGGTGCTGAAGTCCGCAAAGTCCATCACCACCCAGGTGATCGAGGCCCGCACCCTCATTGCCGAGCCGCGGGTGGCGGAGTCGCTGCAACTTCCTGCCGGGAGCCGCGTGCACGAGATCATCCGACGACGGATCGTCGAGGGTGTCCCGGTGGTGCTCGAGGACTCGTTCTTCCCAGCAGACCTGTGCCGGGGCATGTTGGATCTGGATCTCGAGGGATCGCTGTACGACGTGCTGCGCGAGCAGTACGACCTGGCGCCGTTCACCGCCCGCGAGGAGATCTGCCCGGTCGACGCCAGTGCTCCCGAGGTGAGCCTTTTCGGCGTCAACGCACACATCGTCCCACTGCTGCAGATGATCCGGACGGCCTGGTCACGAAGCGGCACCCCAGTCGAGTATTCGGTCGATCTGTTCCGGATGGACAACCTGCGACTCGTGGTCACGGGCCACGTCACGATGCCGTAATCCTTCACACAACACAACACGATAGGTAGGTGGGAAGACGTGGCTGCCACAGGCGACCAAGGCGTAGGACGGATGACCAGTCCACAGCGGAGAGACGCCGTGCCCGCGCCCGACCATGACAACCGGCCGCAGTTCTCGCACCGTGCTCGCACGGCGCTGGAGATAGTCACCGAGGCAGCGACCTTGGCACAGGAGTGGTTCGACCGGGGCGTAACAGACATCGAGTTCAAAGGCGATGGCTCACCGGTCACGCACGCCGATCGCAGCGTGGAGCAGTTCTTGCGCCACCGTCTGGAGCAGGCCTTCCCGGAAGACGGCATCCTGGGCGAAGAGTTCGAGGAACGACCAGGATCATCGGGCGGCCGATGGATCGTCGACCCCATCGACGGCACCAAGTCGTTCATCCGCGGAGTGCCGCTGTACGCCACCCTCTTGGCCTATCAGACGGCCGGTGACATCACCTTCGGCGCCATCGTGTTACCGAGCCTTGGTCAAAGCGTCTTTGCCGAACGAGGCGCGGGCTGCTGGAGCAACGATGGGCAGGCTGGCGTGTCACACCTGGCCGAGCTCGACGGAGCACACATCATGGCGACCTGGCTGGAGGACTGGGATCTCGCGGTGCTTGAGCGTGCCCGCAGCCAGCGAGCGATCGTCCGGACGTGGGGCGACGCCTACGGATACTTCCTGGTGGCGACTGGGCGAGCAGACGCGATGGTGGATTTCAGTGCCAAGCTGTACGACCTGGCCGCGCCATCGATCATCGTGCAGGAGGCTGGGGGCCGGTTCACCGGCTTGACTCCCTCGTCGTCGTCCCTCGACGCCGGCGGCATCGCCTCCAATGGCCTGATCCACGATCAAGTCGTAGGTCTGGCTCAGCGCTGAGCGCCAGAGTCGTCAGCGCAGCAGCGCCACGGCGACGACGAGCGCGCCCAAGAACGCGAGCATGACCGTGTCGAACGCGCGCCCGCGGACGATCAGCAATCCGGCCAGCCGGCGCGGCAGCACCGCGCGCAAGAGCGCGGCAAGCAGCACCGCGGCGCCGACGACCAGCAGACCGACCAGCCAGCGGCCGGTCGCGAGGATCCCCAACCCCACCAGCAGGCCGGCCAGGGGCGGCACGACCGGCCACAGATCACGGGAGAAGATCCGACCCGCCGGGCGGCGGGTCCGCTCGTGGTCGGCCGTCATCGAGACACCCATCCCAGACGCGACGGTCAGTGGAAGAAGTGCCGGGTGCCGGTGAGATAGAGCGCCACGCCCGCCTGCTTGCACGCCTCGACCGTCTCGGCGTCGCGCTTGGAGCCGCCGGGCTGGACGATCGCGGTCACGCCGCCGTCGATCAGCACCTGCAGACCGTCGGCGAACGGGAAGAACGCGTCCGACGCGGCCACCGAGCCGGCCGCCCGCTCCCCCGCGCGCTCGACGGCGAGCTTGCACGAGTCGACCCGGTTGACCTGGCCCATGCCGACGCCGACCGAGGCGCCGTCCTTGG
>CAZEAV010000344.1:0-3844 GCA_964510215.1 uncultured Iamiaceae bacterium | reverse complement strand
GGCGCTCGACGACGTCCGTGCCACCGCACACGGACCCGCGCCGGAGGTGGTGCCCTTGGACCTTGCCGACCTCACGTCGATCGCCGCGGCCTCGGAAGCCGCCGCCGAGCGCACCGACACGCTCGACATCCTGGTCAACAACGCGGGGATCATGGCCCCGCCGCGGTCGCGTACCGCACAGGGTTTCGAGCTGCAGTTCGGTGTCAATCACCTCGGACACTTCGCGTTGACCGGCAAGCTCCTGCCGCTGTTGCTCAGCTCGCCCGCAGCCCGGGTGGTGACCGTGTCCTCGGGCGCGCACCGGGTCGGTCGGATGCACTGGGACGACCTGGGAGCAGAGCGTCACTACAGCGCATGGCTCCGCTACGCGCAGTCCAAGCTGGCCAATCTGTTGTTCACCGCCGAGTTCGCCCGGCAGGCGGAACTCCACCGCACCGGCATCGTGGCCGCTGCGGCCCATCCCGGTTACGCCGCCACCGGCCTCACCCACAACGGCCCCGGCAACCGGGGGGCCAACCGCATCATGGACACCCTCACCGGTTTCGGCGACCGGTTTCTCGCCCAATCCTCCGAACGGGGCGCGATCCCCCAGGTCCACGCCGCCACCGCGCCCGACGTCGGCGGCAACGACTACTTCGGCCCCGACGGCTTTCTGGAACAGTACGGGAGACACGCCCGACGCGTCGGGCGCACCGCTCAGGCCGCGGACGCCGAGGCGGCCCGGCGGCTGTGGGAGGTCTCGGGGGAACTGACCGGGGTGGACTACCCCTGGGCAGACTCCGGGGCCTGACCCCAACGCACGAGTCGGCCATCGACGAGGCGGCTCGCCACGTCGGCCGGGCCGACCGGATTGTTCTTCGCCCGGGGCTCACCCACGGGGGTACCCAGGTTCACCCAACCCATGAGCTGTTCCTGTGGCTGAAGGTCGAGCAGCGAGGCGAGGCGCTCACCGGTCCGGATCGGCGCACTCTTCCAGATGGCGCCCACTCCGAGCAGATGAGCGGACAACACCATCGCGTAACCGGTCGTCGCGGCGGATGCTTCCTGTTCCCACTGCTCCACATTGCCCGGTTTGGGCGATGAGACGATCACGACGAAGGTCGGAGCCACGAACGCCTTGTTGCGCAGCTTGTCGCGTCGGGGGCGGGTGAGATCGGGATCGGCGGCGACGCCTGCCTCGACCAGGGCATCACCGAACGCGGCCCGGTCGTCGCCGGAGATCACCACGAAACGCCAGGGCCGGAGCTCGTTGTGGTCGGGCACGGTCGTGGCGGCGGCCAGGATCGTGTCCAGCTGCGCATCGTCAGGGCCGGGTTCGGTGAAGCGCTTGACGCTGCGGCGCTTCAGCAGCGCGTCGATCGCGGTGTCCGAAGTCGGCGTGGTGGTGAAGGTCGACGTTGACAGTTCGCTACCTCATGGTGAATGAACGGGTCCAAGAGCTTCACCGTTCACGCTCCGGGGCGCAAATGCACCCAACCCGTCGGATCCGGGCGACCAGAGGGAAACGTGACCGCAGCAGGGGTCTCTCGGGGTGTCACTTTCAGCGCGACCAGCAGCTCGGCGGTGGCCGCGGCGTCACCGAGCGCGCGGTGGGCCCCGTGGTTGACGATGCCGAGCGCTCCACACAGATAGGCAAGGTTCGCGGGGTAGTAGCCGCGCTTGCGCGCGAGGCGCATCGTGCACAGTGGGCGACGTTCCCAGTCCAGACCCACCCGGGCGAACTCGGCGTCGAGAAAGCCGATGTCGAAGTCGGCATTGTGTGCGACGACCGTCCGACGTTCCAGCCTGGACGCCAGGTCGCCGGCGACCTCGGTGAAAGTCGGCGCACCGACCAACATGTCTTCCGTGACCCCGTGGATGTGGGTCGGTCCGGGACCACAGCCCGGGTCGATCAGCGTCTCCCACCGTTCCTCGACCGTGCCCGAAGCATCGACGAGCACCAGCCCGATCTCGATCGCCCGTGCGCCCCGGCGCGGCGACAACCCGGTGGTCTCCAGATCCAGCACCGCGAAACCTGCTCGGCTCACCGCCCCGGACGAGCCGGAGGCTCTGGTCGAGCCCGAATCGGTGAGAGCGTGGGAAATCATCACTGTCCGAATCTAGGACTCCGCGGTGACATCGGGCGCGGACGGCGACCCCGCGGCAGGTTTGGTCGCCGTCACCACCTTCACGCCCTGCCAGGGACCCGAGAACCAGAAGTCGGGCCCGGCGCCGGTGGTCCCGATCTCGGCGAAACCTGCGTCGCGTAGCCTTTGCGCGTAGTCCGCGGTGTGGCGGATGTCGGCGATCACGATCCGACCGCCCGGTGCCAGGACGCGGATCGCCTCATCCACGGCGTCGGCGCGGTCGCCGGCCGAGCGCAGGTTGTGGATCGCGATCGACGACGTCACCGCGTCGATGGTCCCGTCCGGGAAAGGGAGCTGCCGGAGGTCCGCCGTGTGCAGCTCGACACGGCCGGCGACACCCTCGGCCTCGGCATTCGCCGAGGTGGTGGCCTCATCGTTGCCCGACTGGTCGATCGACCGCCACACGTCGACGCCGTGGGCGGTGCCGTGATCGAGCCGTTTCGCCACGGCGAGGAGTACCGCCCCGCGTCCGCATCCCAGATCGGCGACCTGTTCGTCGCCGCGTAACGCCAGGTCGTCGAGCAGTCGGTGCCAGACGCGGAACTTCCCGCGCAGGGTGGTGTGCAGATAGATGGCGGTCTGCACGGCGAAAATAACCCCGATGATCACCAGAACGATCGAGCCGGCGACGACGCCGATCACGATGAAGACAACCGTGGCCGCGGCGAGCAGGGCGGGGACCTGGGGCGCATCGATGCCGTACCGGGCGTGTCGCCGAGGTCCTGTCGCAGCGGGTCGCGCCATGCCCCCATCGTCGCGCGGCCCGGGCCGAGCGGGCGTCCACCGATAACATTGGCGGACCCAGGGCCGTTAGCTCAATTGGTAGAGCCGCGGACTTTTAATCCGTTGGTTGTGGGTTCGAGTCCCACACGGCCCACTGCCGCGTCGTCGCAGTGTCGTCACCCCGTCGCCAACTTTGGGAGATTCCGTGCGCATAACGCGCACTACCTCCCGAAGTTCGAGCGGGGGGCCGGGTCGCCGTCAGCCGGCAGTCTGACCGCCGTCGACCGGGAGCACGGTGCCGTTGACATAGGAGGCCGCCGGCGACGCCAACCATGCCACCGCCCGAGCCACTTCTTCGGCGTGGCCGATTCTTCCCATCGGAATACCGCCTCCGATCTGGTCACGGATCGCTCTCGGCAGTTCGAGTGTGCCGCCGGACTCGGTCGTACCAGGGGCAACCGCGTTCACCCGGACGCCCCGTCCTGCCTGTTCCAGCGCCGCCGACCTGGTCAGGCCGACCACGCCGTGTTTCGCGGCTGCGTACGCAGCCATCCCGCCGACGCCGCGAAGTCCGGCCGATGAGGCCACGTTCACCAGGCACCCACCGTCTGGAAGCGCCGCGAGTTCATACTTCATGGCAACGGCCATACCACGCAGGTTCACCGCCAGCACTCGGTCGAGGTCATCGAGACCCAGCTTGTCGAGCGGTGCGATCGGTTGCGACATGCCAATGTTGTTGACGGCCACGGAAGGCCCGTCGCAACGATCCACCAACTCGGCCACCGCGGCGGCGTCACACACGTCGAGCGCGAACGCATCGACCGTTGCGCCGCTTGCCTGCAGATCCACAGCCAGCGCATCGAGCCCTTCGGCGTTCCTTGCGGCCACCATCAACGTGTGACCGGCCCGGGCCAGTTCGGTGGCGATGGCCCGACCGATGTGCCCGTTGGCTCCCAGCACCAGCGCCCGCGTCACGACCGCTCCGGGGAAGAGTC
>CAZEAV010000343.1:0-3845 GCA_964510215.1 uncultured Iamiaceae bacterium | reverse complement strand
CGTCACCCACGACCAGGGCGAGGCGTTGTCGCTCGCGGATCATGTGGTGATCCTGCGTGAAGGAATGGTGGTGCAAGCGGGTCCCCCCGACACGGTGTACGCCCGTCCCGTGGATGCGGCGACCGCCGATCTGCTGGGTGACGTGGTGCTGTTGCGTGCGTCGCCGGATGCGGCCACCTCGATGGCCGAGTGCCTCCTGGGCTCGGTCGACATCGACACCTGTCCGAAGGGCTGCGCGGAGGTCGGTGAATGCCTGGTGATGCTGCGGCCCGAGCAACTCGCGTTGGCCGACGAAGGACTCCCCGCCAAGGTCACCTCGACCAGCTTCTTCGGCCATGACGGGATGGTACGGCTGGCCGTGGACGGCCTGGAGACGCCGTTGCTGGTCCGAACGCTCGGCGCATTGCCCGAGGTGGGTGGCCGCGTCCACGTCGCGCTGGTGCCGGGGGCGGTGGCGCACGCGGTGCCCGCCGCGGTCTGAGCGTCTGTCGCTGAGGTCCCCGGGAGGCCACCGGGGCCCGGGGAGGTCGGTCGGCCCGATTGCCCGGCTCGGTCAGTCGATGTGCATGAGGGTCCGCCGCGCCAGGATCGCCGCGGGGATGGCCGCGATGATCATCAGCGTGATCCCGTAGGGGGCCGCGGCGGTGAAGTCGAGCACTTCGCCGTTCGTGGTCGCCCACAGCGCGGTCGACAGCGTGTCGGTTCCGGTGGGGTGCAACAGCAGGGTCGTGGTGAGCTCCTTCTCGACCTCGATGAGCACCAGTAGGGCCCCCACCGCGATGCCCGGCAGGGCCAGGGGCAGGGTGACGCGCAGTGCGGTCGTAACACGGGTGTCGCCCAACGAGCGGGCGACGTCCTCGTAGTCCCGGGCCGCCCGGGCGAGCCCGACGAACTGCGAGGAAACGGCCAGGGGCAGGAACATGATCACGTACGCGATGACCAACATGGTCGAGGTGAGATAGAGCGGATGCAGCCAGTTCACCCCCAGGTACACCAGGGCGAGGGCCAGAATGACGCCGGGCAGCGCATGGGCGATCCAGATGCCCCGTTCCGCGATGGTCGCCAGCACGCCGGGGTGGCGGGCGGCGAGCACGGTGACGGGGAGGCCGACGACGGTCGCGGCCACCGCCGCGGCGATGCCCAGCTCGGTGGTGGCGAGGGTGACGTGGCCCAGTTCGTCCCAGGGGATCCCCGGGCCACCCGGATGCAGCGCCCGCAGGATGCCGGTGACCCCGACATACACCGGGACGCCAAGCCCGGCGACGACCACGACGAGGGACCCGGTGATCCACAGCGGGGCCGTGGCACCGAGCCGCCAACGTCTCGGCGGACGGGGGGTGCCGGCTCCGGTGCGGGTGGGTCGGCTGCGTCCCCGCACCAGCGAGTCCACCGCGATCACGATGATCGACACCGCGGCGAGCACCACCGACAGCGCCCGCGCGGCCTCGGGATCGCCGAAAGCCGTGATCCTCTGGACGATCGCGGTGGTCAGAGTCGAGAAATTGAGCATCTGGAGTGCGCCGAATTCCGCGAACATGTGCAGCCCGATGATGAGCCCTCCCAGCGCGATCGCCGGGCGCAGATGGGGGAGCGTGACCCGCAGGAACGTCGTCACCGGACCCTGACCGAGTGAACGGGCGGCCTCTTCCTGGGCAGGAGCGATGCCGCGCAGGGCGGCCACCGTGGGCCGGAAGATGAACGGGTAGCTGGCCAGGGTGAGGACGACGAGCGCGCCGACGTAGCTGAAAAGCACCCGGGAGGACGGCGCGAAGCGCAGGCTGAGTGCGACCCAGGCATAGGAACTCACGAAACCGGGCACCGCCAACGGCAGGACGAACAACACGGTGAACAGGCGCCGGAACGGCAGCGTCGTCCGCACCACGAGCACGGCCAGGCCGACCCCGAGGACGACGCTGACCACCGACACCCCGACGGCGAGTTCGATCGTGTGCCACAACAGCTCGGCGACACCGGGCTGGGACAGCTCCCGGGCCACCTTGTGGAACGAGAATCCCTCGCTGGTGAGCAGGTAGACGACCGGCGCGAGTGATGCCGCCGCGACGATCAGCGCCGCGGCGGCACTGAAAACCGGAGGGCGCATCCGTCGGAGGTGCGGTGCGGCACCCGAGGGGTCATCGGGTCCCGCACCGAATTCCGGTGGGTTCAGCTCGATCGCGGTCGACATCTCGATCCTGGACCGTAGCTACCGGCCGGACCCCGGAGTCATGTCGCCGCGGGGTGATCGTCGACCCGCGGTGTCAGTGAATGCCGGCCTGTTCGATCAGTTCGGCCGATGCGGTCGGATCGGCCAACACGCTCTGGTTCATGTCGGGCGCGACGAGCGAGTCGAGCGCCGGCACACCCTTCACGCTGCTCTTCACGCCCTTGGCGGCGGGAATCTGGCCTTCGCTGACGTCGGTGTTCGGGCTGGCCACGATGGCCTGGCCACCGCTGGGGTCGACCAACCACGCGAGGAACTTCTCGGCCTCGGCCCGATGGTCGGACGACTTGAGCACCCCGGCCCCCGAGGCCAGGATCAGCCCCCCGGCGTCGGGGTGGTCGAAGAAGTAGACCTTCGAGGTGAGCTTGTCGGCGCCACCCTTGGTCTGGGCGAGTACGTACCAGTAGTAGTGGTTCGACAGGCCGAAGGCGTGCTGGCCGGCCTCCACGGTGTCGCGCACCTTGCCGTTCTTCTTCTCGTTGATCCCGTTGGCTTTGATGCCCTCGAGCCACTTGAGCGTCTTGGCCTTGCCGATCGTGTCGATCAGGTAGCTCACGGTCGAGACGAATCCACCGGATGGGGCATACGCGAAGGTGCCCTTCCACTTGGGCTGGGTGAGGTCCAGGATCGACTTGGGCAGGTCGGCTTCGGAGATCTTCTTCGGGTTGTAGAAAAGCACCCGCGCCCGGGCGGCGTAGGGCACCCAGTCGTGCGTGGACGGGACGAGGCGGGAGTCGACCTTCGCGTAATCCGCGGACGGCACCTTGGTGAGGAGACCCTTGGCGGTGAGGCGCCCGATCGGGCCGGGCTCCTCGGACAGGTACAGGTCGGCCTCGGTCCGGTCGCCCTCGGTGATGATCTGGTTGACCATGTCCGCGTCCTCGCCGTCGCGCACCTTCACCTGCACGCCGGTCTTGGCGGTGTACGCCTTGGCGAGCGCGTCGACCAGGTCCTTGTGCTGCCCGCTGTAGATGGTGAGGGTGACCGGGCCGGCGGTATCGGGGTTCCCGGTGGTGCTCGAGGAGCTGGAACAGCCCACGACGGCGGCGGTGAGCAGGATTCCGATACCGATCGCCGCGCACGTGCGGACCCGTCTGGTGAATGTGGTCATGAGCTTCTCTCCGGTCGTCTTCCGGCATGGACACCGCGGCCCGGTCGCGGTCATCGGTGACGTTTGCCAATTTCGTAAGGCTTACCTCATGGGATCTAGCAGCCGGACCGACGGTCGCGCAAGGCCCGGCTGCCGGGCGAGCCGCGACCACCCGTGCGACTGCCGCGCCGGCCGGGCCGACGCGACGCGACGGACGCCGGGCGGCCGCGGGGATTCAGGCTTCGAGGAGGGCGGCGTAGCGGCGCGCGACCGCATCGCTGAACGCGCACAGCGTCACGTGGCCGACTCCGGGGTCGTCCCGGGCATCCGCGTCGCGCAGTGTGGCGACGGCGATGTGGGCGGCCGCGTCGGCGGGATACCCGTACACACCGGTGGAGATCGCCGGAAAGGCGAGGCTCGTCGCTCCCAGCTCGTCGGCCACCTCGAGGCTGCGCCG
This sequence comes from uncultured Iamiaceae bacterium, assembly GCA_964510215.1. Taxonomy (GTDB): domain Bacteria; phylum Actinomycetota; class Acidimicrobiia; order Acidimicrobiales; family Iamiaceae; genus JAFDWI01. Next base: position 77 of record CAZEAV010000343.1, on the reverse strand, counting down.
GTAGCACGAGGCCAGACGGTCGGCTTCGCCGTGATCACCACCGCGCCAGACCGGTCCGACGGTGTGGATGAGCCAGC
>CAZEAV010000342.1:0-3881 GCA_964510215.1 uncultured Iamiaceae bacterium | reverse complement strand
TGGCCTGTCGGAGCGCCGACCGACTGGAAGGCTTTCGCGCGGACGCCCACGCCGAGCTCGGCGCCGCCGGGACGCCGCTGCTGGCGTCCAAGGCCGAGAGCCTGCGCCGCGCCTGGGTGAAGGACCGGCTCGTGGCAGCCGGACGCGACCGTGCGGCGTCGCTGGGGTGGCCCGACGCGTACGCCTACACCAAAGCACTCGCCGAGCAGGCGGTGGCACAGAACCGGGGTGACGTCCCGGTGTCGATCGTGCGGCCCTCGATCATCGAGTCGGCCTGGGCTGAGCCCCGGCCGGGGTGGATCCGCGGGTTCCGCATGGCCGAACCGATCATCATCTCCTATGCCCGCGGGCTCCTCGGTGAGTTCCCCGGCGTGCCCGAAGGAACGATCGACGTCATCCCGGTGGACCTGGTCGTCGCGGCGCTCTGCGCGGTCGCGGCCCACGGCCCCGAGCCCGACACCGACTCGCCCGCGATCTACCAGGTCGCCTCGGGCAGCGCGAACCCGTTGGGGTATCAGCGACTCGTGGACCTGGTGCAGGAATGGTTCAGCGAACATCCCCTGTATGACTCGAAAGGCCAACCCATCCAGGTGCCCGAGTGGTCGTTCCCGGGACGGGGACGGGTGCAGGCCCAGCTCGCACGGGCCGACCGGGCACTCGGAATGGCCGAGAAGCTGTTCACCGCGCTGCCGCTGCGCGGCCGACAGGGCGAATTCGCCAACGACCTGGCGGAGCGTCACGACGAGATCAGTCGTGCGGCCGACTATGTGGAACTCTACGGGGCCTACACCGAATGTGAGGCCGTCTACGGCGTGGACCGGCTCCTGGGGCTCTGGAACTCCCTGGACGACAACGATCGCGCGACGTTCGCTTTCGATCCCCGGGTGATCGACTGGGACCACTACGCCACCGAGATCCACCTGCCCTCGGTCGTCGAGCACGCCCGGGCAAAGACCTCGGCCGGCAAGCGCGACCCCGACGCCCGCGCGAAGCGGCTGCGCCGACAGGTGCTCGACCCGGCCCGGCATTTCGCCGCGTTCGACCTCGAACACACCATCCTGTCGTCGAACGTGGTGACCACCTATGCGTGGCTGGGCTCCCGGCGCCTGGGCCGCGCCGAGAAGCTGAGATTCGCGGCACGACTGCTCGCCGATGCACCGGGCCTGCTCCGTCTGGACCACCGCGACCGGTCCGATTTCCTGCGAAGCTTCTACCGCCGTTACGACGAGGCTCCGGTGGACCAGCTCGACGCCGACGCTCGTCAGCACTTCAACCAGCTCCTGCTGGCGAATGCCTACCCGGATGCGATCCGACGGGTCCGGGAGCACCGGCGACTCGGTCATCGCACCGTACTGATCACGGGCGCACTCGACTTCGTGATCGCCCCCCTCGCGCCATTGTTCGACGACATCGTGTGCACCCGGATGTCCGCGGTCACCGACACAGAAGGTGTCGAGCGCTACACCGGGCAACTCACCCAGGTCCCGCCCACGGGCGAGAGCCGCGCCCAGGCCCTGCGGGACTACGCCGCGGCACACGACCTCGACACGGCCGAGGCGGTGGCCTACGCGGATGCGGCCAGTGATCTGTCGATGCTCCAGGCCGTGGGCTTCCCGGTCGCCGTCAATCCCGAAGCCCGCCTCGCCGCCCTGGCCCGCAAACGCGGCTGGCTCGTCGAGCACTGGCCCCGTTCCTCCGGTGCCGACGCACCGCTGCTCCCCCTCGCTCCCCGACGGGGCCGCCGGGGAGAGCCACTGCTCACCCGCCTGGCCAAGCGGATGGCCGATCCACTGACGCCGGAGACCGCCGGCCGCACTGCCCGCACACGAGTCAGGAGCGCCAGGCGGTGAAAGCATTGCGATTCCAGCGCGACCTTCCCCGCTACGCCGCGGCCAGGTTGACCTCGGGGGTCCGACCCGGTAGTGGCGCACGCACCGGTCCCCTCGATCTCGCCGACGTGTCGGCGCCGGTCGGGCCGACCGCGGACTGGGTGGAGGTCCGGCCACGCCTCTCGGGCATCTGCGGATCGGACCTTGCCACCATCGACGGCCGCTCGTCGCGGTACTTCGAACCGATCGTCTCGTTTCCGTTCACCCCGGGCCACGAGGTCGTCGGCGATCTGGCGGATGACCGTCGTGTCGTGCTCATCCCGGTGCTGGACTGCACGGTCCGCGGCATCGACCCGGTGTGTGCCTCGTGTGCCGCCGGCGCCACCAACCACTGCGAACGTCTCGCGTTCGGCCATCTGGAACCCGGCCTGCAGACTGGCTACTGCAACGACACCGGGGGTGGCTGGTCGACCCGTCTGGTCGCACACCCGAGCCAACTCATCGCCGTGCCCGACGCGTTGTCCGACGAAGGCGCCGTGATGGTCGAACCCACCGCCTGTGCCGTTCACGCCGCACACGTGGTCGCCGACCTCGGGCCGTCGCACGTTGCCGTCATCGGGGCCGGCACGCTCGGCCTGGGCACGATCGCAGCGCTGCGCCACGTGGGTGCGGCGCCCGGCGGGCTCATCGCCACTGCCAAGCATCCCGTGCAGAAGAGCCTCGCCCGCGAGCTGGGCGCCGACCGGGTCGTCGCGCCGGATGAGTTGCCGCGGGCGGTGCGTTCGGTCACCCGATCATTCGTCGTCGGTGGACGCCAACTCACCGGTGGGGTGCCGGTCGTCGTCGACTGTGTGGGGAGTGCCTCGTCCGTCGAACAGGCACTCCGGGTGGTGGCCCCCGGGGGCACCGTGGTGCTCGTGGGGATGCCCGGACGCCTCGACGCGGACTTCACTCCGTTGTGGCACCGCGAGACCAATCTGCGTGGCTGCTACGCCTACACCCGGGGCGATTTCACAGAGGCCATCGACGTCGTGGGCAGCGCCGGCCTGGAACGGCTGGTCTCTGCCACCTATCCCCTCCGCCGCTTCCACGAGGCGATCGAACATGCGGCCGATGCCGGCCGCAGAGGCGCCGTGAAGATCGCATTCGATCTGCGCGACGAGAAGGAGCGCACGAGATGAACGATTCCCCTCTCGAGGAGGCCCGCTGATGCCCCGCCCCGGTTTCGTGCTCGACGTGGATCGCTCGACACCGCCGATCCTGTTCCACCACGGCGAGAGCTTCCGACTGGAGCGACTCCCGGCCGGCCGTTCACGCGTCGTGTACCCGGCCGAGCCCCACGAGGGGATCAAGGATCCCGACGCGGCGATCCGTCACGCCCTCGCCAACCCCCTGGGTGAGTCCGAGCCACTCGACGCGCTGCTTTTCCCCGGTATGAAGCTCACCATCGCGTTCGACGATGTTTCGTTGCCGCTTCCGATGATGCGCCGCCCCGACATCCGTCAGCGGATCATCGAAGCGGTTCTGGACGAAGCCGCCGCGCACGGCGTCGACGACGTCCACCTCATCGCGGCCCTGGCACTGCACCGCCGCATGACCGAGGCCGAGTTGCGCCACGCCGTGGGCGACCGCGTCTTCGATGCGTTCGCGCCGCTCGGTCGGATCTACAACCACGACGCCGAAGACCCGGACAACCTCACCGAATTGGGAACGACCGGCGAAGGCGAGGTCGTCGAGATCAACCGGCGGGCCGCGGAGAGCGACCGGCTGGTGTACGTGAACATCAACCTCGTGGCCATGGACGGTGGTCACAAGTCGACGGCCACGGGCCTGTCCCGACGATGAATCCGCGCGGCCAGAAGTACAGGTCCGGCAGCGGAACAGCGTACGCGGCGAGCACGTTCAGCAGTTCCGCATGAGACCAGGCAGCGAGCGGCGAGTAGCGGATGAATCCGCCCTTGTCGGTGTAGGTGTTCGTTCCCCTGCCAACGAAGTTCCCATCGGCTCGACGCCGCCCGAGAAGGAACACCTCCACGTCGTGGTCAGCGCAAT
>CAZEAV010000341.1:2903-3887 GCA_964510215.1 uncultured Iamiaceae bacterium | reverse complement strand
TCACGCAGCGACAGCTCGAGCACCTTCTTGGCGCGCGGGGTGAAGGGGATGTGGCCCGACGGCGACGAGCCGCCGTGGCCGATGATCTCCTCGACCTGGCTGCGCACGGCCTCCAGCGAGATACCGAGAGACTCCAACGACTTGGCGGCCACACCCTCACCCTCGTGGATGAGGCCGAGCAGGATGTGCTCGGTGCCGATGTAGTTGTGGTTCAGCAGGCGCGCTTCTTCCTGCGCCAGCACGACCACTCGACGGGCTCGGTCTGTGAAACGTTCGAACAAGGTGGGATTCCTTCTCAGAAGGGCAACGTTCTTAGAGTGTACCCGGCGGCACCAACCCGGCCTCACGAACCCATTGCACCCGGCTCCCTCGGACGGTGCGGAAGCCCGGGTGGGGGGAAACGAGCGGATAGGTTCACCGAGGAGAACCTGCCCCTTCCAACGGCGTCGCCGCCGCAGAAATTCCCCTGTTCCCAGCCCCGGGAAGCGAGTCCGTGACCGAGAAGACCCAGACCAGCGGGATCGAAGCCCAACTGCGCCGAGTCGAGCAGGAACTCACTGATGCGGTGGTCACCGACGACGAGCTGCTGACCGAGATGGCCTCGCACCTGATCACCGCGGGAGGCAAACGGCAGCGACCACTGGTCGGGCTGGCCTCCGGCGCGTGCGCCGTCGGCAGCGACGCCGCGGACCTGGACCGGGGCGTGGTGCTCGGCGCGGTGTCGGTGGAGCTGGTCCATCTCGGGTCGCTGTACCACGACGACGTGATCGACGAGGCCGAGATCCGTCGCACCACCGACAGCGTGAACGCCCGTTGGGGCAACCTCCGGGCCATCCTCGCCGGCGATTTCCTGCTCGCCCGGGCCTCGGAGATCGCCGCGTCGCTGTCCACGGAGATCGCCGGTCTGCTCGCCGCAACGATCGCACGGTTGTGCGAAGGCGAGGTCGCCGAATTGCGGACATCCGGGAGCGTGACGCGGTCCGA
>CAZEAV010000341.1:0-2893 GCA_964510215.1 uncultured Iamiaceae bacterium | reverse complement strand
AGACCGCGGCCCTGTTCGACGCAGCGGCCCGGATCGGCGCGTTGAGCAGCGGCCAGCCACCCGAGGCGGTCGAGGCACTGGGGCGTTTCGGGTGGTGCTATGGCATGGCGTTCCAGATCATCGACGACATCCTGGACCTGACCGCGACCGAGGCGGAGCTCGGCAAACCCGTCGGCCACGACCTCGTCGACGGCGTCTACACGCTGCCGGTGCTCCGCACCCTCGCGGGCCCCGACGGCCACGAGCTGGCCGCGCTCCTGCAGGGTGGGACCGCGCACGGCGGGATCTCCGACGCCGACGTCGTGCGGGCCCGGGCGATCATCGCCGGCGCGGGCGGTTTCGCGAGCGCCCGAGCGACCGTTGCCGAGTGGCTCGACCGTGCCGACGACGCGCTCGGAGCATTCGACGGTCGTCCGGGCGCGGCAACCCTCAGGGCCCTGACCACACGCCTGGGTGCCATGGCGGATTGACCGCCGGGACCGCGGCGACGACGTCACGGTGGATGAGACGCGTCACCGGCACGGTGTCGGCGAGGTCGCACAGGGTCTGGAAATCGAGCGCGTCGATACCGCCGAGGTTGAGGGTGGCCGAGCACACCGCGTCGAGCGCGTCGGTGCCGGTGAGGGGCTCGAGCGTGACATCGGAGGGGGCTCCCGGGTCGTACCGGACGAACACCATGCCCACGATCGGCCCGACCCTGCCGTGGCAGCGGACGACGTCCCCCCGGATCGTCTCGGGCCCGACATCGGGCCACACGGCGCGCTCGTCGATGCCGAGCGCGCGGCGGCTCGTCGCCGAGAGGGTGAGGGGTTTGGGGTAGCCCACCGCGTCGAGCGTGCCGGGGGCGAGTCCGACCGACTCGTCACCGAGGTAGTCCCAGCCGGCGGCGACGAGACCGGCGGCGAGCGTGGTCTTGCCGGCGTCGGGAGGCCCGCTCACCAACACCACGTCGCCGTCGGGGGTGCGGAGCCCCGCGGCATGGAGCGCGGCCATGGTGCGGGTCCGGGACGCGTACTCGTTCATCACCCCGCAGACCTGGCGGAGGAGCTGGTCCGCTGACGGGAAGTCCCAGTCATCGTCGGTCCTGAGCAGCACGCCGCCCGCCGCGTCGGGGACGAGGTCGAAGAGCGTGTCGGGTTCACGCCCGGGGTCACCGCTTCCGAGGTAGGTGTCGACCCGTTCGATCAGTGCCGCATCGTCGGAGCAGAAAGCGATGCCGTGGTCGAGGACACCGTGGACGACGCCGCGGTGAGCACCGTGATCGCTGGCACACGAGCCGGACCGGACGGGCCGCGACTCGGCGTTCGTCGTCCGCGTGCAGAGACCCCGTGCGACGAGCTCGTCGACATGGGTTCGGACGGTCGCCTCGAGGTCGACGGGATCGAGCCCCGCGGCGCCCGCCCACTCGGCGACACGCTCGCCGATCGGGGTCGTTCCGTCACAGGCTTCGAGCACGAGGATCCCGGCGAGGCCGAGATGGTGGAGGGTTTCGGTGACCTTGTCGTACGCGGCGCCGCCTGCGGCGGTGCAACCGATCAGCACGTCGGTCGAGACACGGGGAAACGTACCGTCGATCACGGCACGCATGATGCCAGGTCCGGCGATGGACCCGGCCAGTCCGGGCAGCTCCGGCCGGGGACGGTCCTCGTGTCCGCGAGCACTTGGGCCGCGCGGCCACGCCGGCCCGGATGGAGTGTCAAACCGCTTCGGCGACCGGCCGTGGCGAACACCGTGCGGTGGCGACGACCTCGTCGAGAAAGTCGAGGACGGTCGCGTTGAACGCGCCGGCCTTTTCGACCATGAACCCGTGCGCGCCACCGCGGACCACCGCCAGGCGGGCACCGGGGATGAGTGCTGCCAACTCCTCGGAGTCGCCCAGCGGCGTGAGCACGTCCTGGGAGCCGACGATGACCAGGGTCGGCACGTCGATGCCCACCAACTCGCCGCGGAGCGCGTCGTCGGTGGCGAGGATGGCCTCGACCTGGGCGACGAACGCGTCGGCGGAGATGTCGAAGGCGACGGGTCCGAACAACCGCATCGCGGGCCAGAAGCGCCGCATCGACCGGCTGCCGACGATCCAGGCCAGCCCCTGTTCGACGAACCCGCCCATGCCTTTCGTGCGGGCGAGGTCGGCCCACTCCTCCAACAGCTCGATCCGCCACGGCTGGTGGTGGCACGCCGTACACGACAGCACCAGTGACCGCACCCGCTCCGGGTGGCGCACCGCCAGGACCTGGGCCAGGATGCCGCCCATCGACACGCCCAGGACGTGGGCCGAATCGATGCCCTCGGTATCCAGCACCGCCAGCAGATCGTTCGCCATACCTTCCAGGTCGTAGGGACCCGGTGGCACGTCGCTGCGCCCCGCTCCCCGATTGTCCGGGGCGATGCATCGGTAGTGCTTGCCGAACGGGAAACGTTGCAGCAACCAACTGCCGCTGTCGGCCCCGAGCCCCTGGATCAGCAGCAACGGCTCGCCGTCGGTGCGGCCGAAGCGCTGGTAGTGGATGCGCGTCCCGTCGGGCACGATCGCGGCGGGCACGTCAGCCTCCTGCCGTCGCGGTGTCGGCATGCGTGTGTCGCGTGCGGCGGTGGTCCGGGACGAGCGATCGGAGCCGGCCACCCAGGCCGCGATCGAAAGCGTCGGTCACCATGGCATCCAGCGACGCGGCGACCTCCACGGCGATGCGTCCGACCGTGCGGGCATCGGAACCGGCGGTGGCACGCCGCCTCGCCGACAACGGTGGAACGACGGGGGCGCCGATACGCACCCGCCAATGCCGACAGGGCTCCCAGCCGGTGACCGCGACCGGAACCACCGGCACGCGAGCCGTCACCGCCGGCGCGACCAACTCGATCGGCAACTGTCCCGGGCGATTGCGGAACGGCTCGC
>CAZEAV010000340.1:0-3909 GCA_964510215.1 uncultured Iamiaceae bacterium | reverse complement strand
TACTCGGACGAAGCCGACATCTTTGCCGAGTTGGTTCAGAACGCTGTTGATGCGATCGCCATGAGGGCCCCAGCGGCTCAGGGTGGTGGAGGTGAACTCACCATCGTGATCGGTCGGCGAAAGAACAACGCCCACTACCTCTACGTGCAAGACAACGGAGTCGGCATGCCCCCCGCTGTTGTAGAGAAGGTATTCATCCCGAGCTTCTCATTCGGGAAGAGCCAGGGAAAGTCGATTGGTTATAAGGGTGTCGGGCTCTCCTATGTGGTGGCCGTCTCGGACCATCTGGCCATCAGGACGAAGCAAGGGGGGATCGTGACCGAGCGCACCATCCGCCACACAAGCGGCTGGGTGATCGACTCCGAGAAGCCGGAGCCTGATGTCGTCGCTCAGTTCGAGGTTCCGGCCGTAGTTAAGCATGTAGCTGACGGGATGGGGGACGCTGGTACCGGTGTCTTCTTCGCCTTCCATCCCGGATCGGATCCGAAGACGCTCGACAACCTGGTGTACGTAGCTGAACCAAAGAAGGAACTTCGCTCATGGACGTCCTTCCTCAGTGCCAGAACACCGGTTGGACTCGCTCTACAGGAAGGCGCTGAGGCAGCCATACCGATGCACGTCCGGGTCATCCTCGACCATGGAGATGTAACGGAAGAGGCGACGTTTGAGCGTTCAAGGTACAATATTGACGAAGGGAAGGTGGGCTATCCCTTCCCGGAGTCGGTCTTCCGCGTCGGAATTGACACGTCGGATATCGACAAGACTCCTGCACCCCAGATGAGCGTCAAGCACGAGCGGAAGCACCAAGCGGTCTTCCACGAGTGGGCCGCCCAGGACCTGGTCGATGAGATCGATTCGTTGGACGACGATGAGCGTGCACTCCTCGCGTCCCACCTAGTTTGGGTCCGTGGCTATCTCTGCTACAGCACCGACGTCCTCAAGAAGGTGCGAGAGGAGATGGGCACCCGCGCTGCAGTAGTGCGATACGGCGCGAGGTTGGCCGTCGACGGCGCTCCCCAGGGGCGGCCCGTGGAGCTTGCGTTGACTTCCGACCAGGGGCTGGACCGGCAGACGCACATCGTCCTGGCATTCTCTGAACTGGGTCTGGACACTGGGCGAAAGATCGTGTCGGACGAGCGTGTCACTAAGGCTATCAACAAGGTGACGCAGCGTGTCGTGACCAAGTTGAAGGACTACCGTTGGACGTTGAAAGTTAAGGACAAGGCCCCGGTTGCGTCGGACCTCAACAAGTGGATTACTGAGATTGCCGCCAGGGCAGGAAACTCGAATATTCCTGACCTGTTCGCTGAATTGAAGTCCGTGCCCCCCGCTCGCGTAGACCCAGACAATGAACAGGAGGTCATTGCTCTCTGGACTGCGTTGATCACCACTGGGGTTCTCGACGGCTATGAGATGCGAGCCCTCTCTGGATTCAAGCGCTACGACGCACTCGTAGATATCGGGCCTCAAGCATTGGAAAACAGCGGCGCGTTGGCTGCTATTGCCGCGGACTTCACGCCCAAGAAGAATGCCGTTCTGGAGTTCAAGTGGTCGTTCGACGATCTGATCAGTGACTTCGAAGACAAGGTTAAATTGCCACAGGAGATCGACCTGGTTGTCTGTTGGGACTGCTCCGATCTCAACCTTCGCGTGGGGGGACTGACGCCCACCTACGCGAAGTGGTCCCACGAGCGCCGGTTGCGCGGCGCGACGTACAACTGGAGCGACGACTCCGGCGCGATCCACTTTCCAGTGATTGCCCTACGTAACGTCGTCGCCGAGCTGCTTGTGGAGCGTAATGTGAGTGTCGGTAAGCCACTCCGGGACGTCCTCGTGAATCGCGACAGCGAGAAATACGTCTAATCTAACGGGCCTCACAAGCTTGGGGTCTCCGCTCACGAGCTGCGGTCGCTGTCCTCACAGTCTTTCCGCCGCGTGTGCAGAAGCCGGTCCGGCGGCGTGCGCCCGCAGGCTTGGGGAGACGGCTGCCTTCAATCTGCTTCGTGGTCCGTGTTGTCAAGCGGTCGCGGGAGGGGAGAATATCGATCGAGCACTGCCTTTGCTGTCGCAAGTGCCTTTTGTGCCACGGTCGTACCTTCGGGAACTGTGCCCCGGTGGACGGCGTTGTTTCTTGGCCCTGCCATCTGATCTTTGACGCGTTCGGCCAGTGAGTCCGATTTGGCTACCCCGTCGATCGACTCAATGAGTGTGAGCAGCCCGACGAGTCCGATAGCCTGTTTCGCTACAGCTTGCCGAGCTCGCGCGGAGACAGACACTAGGCGCCCGTCCAGCGCCCGGGCAAGTCCCACCTCGGTCGCCGTCGCGGCCTCGATGACGGCGATGCGGGCATCGGATGCCCGATGGCTTCGGAGGTACAACACCCACTCTGCGGGCGGGGACTCGCTCGCGGTGGCCTTGCCAAAAGCGCCCATCAGCACATGACGGCTGATCGCACTCTTAGAGGGCAGAATATGGACAGTTGGGAGGAAGCCGTCACCGCCCCACCCGGTCAAACCCCCTGGATGCGATATTTCGACCTCTCTCAGGTAGCCCTGCGTGCTGACTGACCAGTCTGCATTTCGTGAAAACACTATGCCGCGCCACAGGTCGACCCAATCGAGGGCACACGCATACCAATCATTGAAGCGACGACCGAACTGGTCGGCAAGATCGTAGAAGGGCACCTTCGGACCGGCCACGTCTTCTCTGATGCGAAGCGCGCAATAGTTGACCCAGGATGCGAGCGAACGCCGTTGACCATTCACTCCTTTCAGGAAGGCCGTTTGCCCCCAGCCCCCGGCGCCGGAAGCAATGGCATCACTGACGAACTGTTCGACATGGTACGGCGCTTGGAGACCGAGAACGGCATCATCTGGCTTCGGGTCGGGCAAGCGCGGATAGGTGAGTTCGAAGGCTGAGCCACTGACTCGGCCCGCGAACGTTTGGCCCAGTGACTCCTCTGCTATCAACTCAGGTGGAAGTCGGACCACACCCTCAAGTCGCCTCACAAGTGCCATTGTGATGGATGTTTCGAATTGCCCGGGCTGTAATACCGATTTGGTCCCGCCTCTGGCGGCTCCGGCTGGTGGTCGCCCTGCGTGAGCCGCGGCTTACCGGCGCGAAGCGCCGGGGATGTGGTCACCCAGGCTGGTCTGGGTGACCAGACAGTCATCCGGTCCGCGGCGGGAGGGCCGAGCCATCGACCACGATCTCGACCGCACGCCGGACGTGTCGCTCCGCTGCTGGCGTGGCTTCGTCCAGGAGATCAACTACCTTTAGTGATCGGTTGAATCCCTCACCAATGTAGAAGCCCGGGGCGTCGTGGTAGGGTGGCCGGCTCGCCCACGGCGTCACTGTTCCCGCGCTCACGTAGTAGGCCATGCCCGTTGTCTGGTGAATCATCGGGTCACGCAAGAGGGAGAGCGTTTCGTCGTACGCCGGGTCCTGCTTGACCTCTCGAAGCCACTGGCGCACGGGTTCACACGCCTTGATTTGCCCTCTGCGCTCGTAGAGAGCCCCGAAGTCGAAGAGTCGACCGTCCTCGCGGGCAGGCAGGTGCAGGGCACCAAACGCCGCTGCGATACGGTCGAAGGCACCCATTGCGCTGACGCAGGTCCACATCACATGACCCATGGCCACAGAGGCAGCCCGATGGCCAAGCGGCGTGAGCTTGTCGCCACGAGCGTCATCGATACCGACCAGGTCGCGCAGTTCATGAAGGGACTCCACACACCAGATGGCCCAGCGGAGACACGCCTCGGCCGTGAGGTAGCCAGGACTCCGAGTGAGTTTGCCGCCGGGGTCGTTCCAACCGACCATGGGATCGGCCTTTGCCAAGGCCGCCGACGCATCGCTTTGCGCCTGCTCTGCCCAGCGCGGTCTGGTCATCTTGCTTCCCTCGGGTCCGAG
>CAZEAV010000339.1:267-3916 GCA_964510215.1 uncultured Iamiaceae bacterium | reverse complement strand
CTCGTTCGCCGCGCCGCGCTCACCCATCACATAGGCGCGCAGCGCGCCGTGGGGCACCTGGGTGGCGATGTCCATCACGTAGCGGCGCCGATCCAACGCGTCGAGGTATTCACCGAAGGTCTCCCACTCCCACTCGATGCCCGCGGTCAGTGCCGAACCGGGAATGTCCTCGACCCCTTCCATCAGACCGATCAGCCACTCGTGGCGGTCGGGTTTCGCGGGCGCGAACCCGACCCCGCAGTTGCCCATCACCACCGTGGTCACCCCGTGCCAGCCCGAGGGCGTCAGCTCGGGGTCCCAGGTCGCCTGGGCGTCGTAATGGGTGTGCATGTCGACCCAACCAGGAGTGACGATGCGGCCCTCGGCGTCGATCTCGCGCCGACCACGGCCCACGTCCGCGCCGATCTCGGTGATCCGGTCGCCGTCGACGGCGAGGTCCGCGTGGAACGCTTCGGCACCCGAACCGTCGACGATCTCCCCCGAGCGAATCACCAGATCATGCATGGCCCGATCCTATGGGCATCGGCGCCGGGGTGCCTCGGGGGCGTCATGCGGGGAGCGGCGCCAGCACCGGTCGGTAGCCGGCGCGCAACACGTCGGTGGTGATCCGAGGGGTGAGCACCGTTGCGTCGCCACTGCGGGGACGACGACGCGGAGGGCCATATCCCGAAGGCTGCCACGGTACGACGGCGTCACCGTGGACCAGCACGGGTCGGTCGTCCTGGACGGCGAAGGCGCCGTCGGGAAGCGAGGCCCAGGCGGCACGATGGGTGCGCTGGCGTCGACCTTCCAGCCGGTCGGCGTGGAGGCGGTCGTTCATCTCTTTCGCGCTGGGCAGTGTCCCGGTCACCACCCGCCAGGCTTGCTTGAACGCCCCGTAGTCGTGGTGGCGGCACTCCCCACAGGGACGATGGCCGGCTGCCAGCGCCACCGCCTCGTCGGTGAAGAACAGTACGGTGTACCGGCCCGGCAGCCACTGGACGTGATGCCGACCACGGAACTCGAGCACGCAGACGATCCACAGCTTGCCGTTGTGGTTGCGGCGGATGTCGTGCCCTTCGTGCAGGCAACCACGGTTGCCCATGAACATCCCACGCGCCGGCGTGGCGATGATCTCCGAGTAGGGGGTGACGCGGTTTCTTTCGGGCATCACGGTGTACCTACCCGCCGACGGCCCCGGTGGCAACCCTGCCGTCGGGGCTCAGCTCGGGGGCACGTACCGGCCCCGGGATGCGGTGATCTCGGCCCACGCGGCGTCCACCCCTTCCGAACCCCGGGTCGTCATCGACTTGCCCGGTTCGAGGTCCTTGTAGACGTCGAAGAAATGGATCAGCTCGGCGACGAAATGATCCGGCACCTGATCGATGTCGGTGACGTGATCCCAGCGCACGTCGCCGGCGGGCACGCAGATGATCTTGGCGTCCGGCCCGGCCTCGTCCTCCATCCACAGCACCCCGACGGGACGGGCGGTGACCCAGCACCCAGGAAAGGTCGGGTCGTCCAGCAGCACCATCGCGTCGAGCGGGTCGCCGTCCTCGGCGAGGGTGTCGGGGACGAAGCCGTAGTCGGCCGGGTAGACGGTGGCGGAGAACAGGCGGCGGTCCAGACGGATCACCCCGGTGTCGTGGTCGACCTCGTATTTGTTCCGGCTCCCCCGGGGGATCTCCACGACGACGTCGATGGTTGCGTCAGGTTCGGGCACGCATGTGAGTATCGCAGACGCCTCGCCACCCGACGTCCCGAGCGGTCCGAGCGGCCGATTCTGTGGCACCCGGGACCAACGGCCCGGGGAAGCGGCCCGGTCGGGTCCTAGGGTTGGGCACGGTACGGGTCCGGCGATTGCGCGCGGAACCATTCGACGACGAGAGGAACGTGAAGATGGCAGCAACAGCGACCGCAACGTGGAACGGGTCGATCGACGACGGTTCCGGATCGATGGCGACCGCCACGGGCCTGTCGGGGCCGTTCTCCAAGGCGTCCCGGTTCGCCGACGGCGACGGCACCAACCCCGAGGAGCTACTGGGTGCCGCGCACGCCGGTTGTTTCTCCCAGTTCCTCGCCCTGCTGCTCTCGGGAGAGGGCACGCCGCCGAAGTCGATCGAGACGACGGCGAAGGTGTCGATCGTGGTGGGCGACGATGGTCCCACGATCACCAGGATCGATCTGACCTCGACCGTGGACGCGGACGTGCCCGCGGACAGGATCACCGAGTTGGGCGCGAACGCCAAGGCCAACTGCCCGGTCTCCAAGGCGCTGTCGGGCGTCGGCGAGGTCACCCTTTCGATTTCCAAGGCCTGACCGTTTCCGCACCGGCTCGTGGGGACGGCCGCGCCTTGACCGGGACCGGGGCGCGGGCCCGGCGGTTCTGGCAGACTCGGCCCCATGGCTGACGACGTGGCCCGGCGCATCCAGGTCTCCCGAACGATCGCCGCGGAACCCGCGGCGATCTTCGCGTTGCTGCGCGATCCTCAGGGGCACGTCGCGATCGACTCCTCGGGCATGCTGCAGTCCGCCGAAGGCGTGCCGGTGTCCGCGGTCGGCGACACCTTCGTGGTGCACATGGATCGCGAGGCGTTGAACGACTACCCCGAGCTGGGGCGCTACGACGTCACCGTGAAGATCACGGCGTACGAACCGGACGTCGAGATCGCCTGGACCATCCTCAGTGCGATGGACCCGCCGTTGGGTCATGTCTACGGCTACCACCTACGGCCGGTCGAGAGCGGCACCGAGGTGACCAGTTACTGCGACTGGTCCGGCGCGCACGAGGTGTGGATGGACTCGGGCATCTTCCCGGTGCTGGACGACGGCGCGTTGCGGGCCACGCTGGGCATCCTGGCGCGCCAGGTGACGGCCTGATCCTGCGCGGTCGCGGCGGGATGTCGATGTTGGGCGCGTCGCTTCGGGTGGACGTTTTCGGCAGCAGGTGGGACTCGACGATCGTGCGGTCCTCGCCCGATCCGGGGCGGGGCCGCGGCCGATCCGGGGCGCGGCGCAGGGGTTGCGGCCGAGCACTGGTCGTCGTCTAACCTTCATCTGGTTGTAACGTTTCCGCAATATGATCTCGACACCCGGGAGCCCTCCGACGTGAGCACCGACCAGATCGACCACCCCATCGAGGCCAAAGAGGCGACCCCCGCATCTCCGAGACGCCTGCGATCGAGGTTTTCGAGGCGCGGGTCGCGATTCCGTTGGGCCACCCTCGGCCTGGTCGTCGTGGCGATGCTCGGCTTGGCCGCGACCAGTTGCACGAACGAAGAGATAGCCACCTTCGCCGTGAACAACCACTTCGCACCCGCCCAGCGGGATTGTGCGATGCGCATCGTGAAACGCGAGTCGAACTACGACCCGGCTGCGCTCAGCTCGAACTGGCTGAACATCGGCCTGTTCCAGATCAATCACGTGCACGCGGATTGGATCCAGCGGACCTACGGGTACGAGTTCAAGGACCTGTTCGACGCCGACAAGAACGCCCAGGTCGCCCGCGGCCTGTCGGACCTGGCGCTGCGCTACTACGGCGACCGGTGGCAGCCCTGGCGCTACGGCGGTCAGGTCATCCCCGGCGGTGGCTGCCCGGCGTAGTTGCTTTCGAACTCGGGCGGGCCGTGCTGCTTTCGGGCTCGGGCCATCCACCAGCCGAACTTCGGGA
>CAZEAV010000339.1:0-257 GCA_964510215.1 uncultured Iamiaceae bacterium | reverse complement strand
TGTCGCGGACCCCCCACCGCCCCTCCGCCCGTGCGGCTGGTGGGCCGGTCGGCTGGTGGGCCGGTCGGCTGGTGGGCCGGTCGGCTGGTGGGCCGTTCAGCGGAAGTTGCGTGAGCGGAGCGGGCCCATCGCGAGGTCCAACTCGGTGATCTTCTCGGCGATCACGTTCACCACCCCTTCGGAGCGTTCCAGGCGCCCTCGCACGACGAGTGCGGGCGCGCTCCGCGCCACGGTCCGGTAGCGCGTCCAGCAGCCTT
>CAZEAV010000338.1:0-3918 GCA_964510215.1 uncultured Iamiaceae bacterium | reverse complement strand
CTGTTCTCTGTGGCCCTTTCGTCCGACAGGTCGCCCCGTCCTGGCTCTCGCCAGCATCGTGCCCTTCGGAGCCCCGACTTTCCTCGACGTCGGATACGCCTTTTTCAAGGACGCATCCGCCGCCGCGGTCACCCGGTCGGCTCACCGTCGACGACCAGGCTAGCTGGTGGCAGGGGCGTCCACGGCGGCCTCGGCGCCGAGTGCATTGCGGAGCGAGTACAGCGCATCGCCGAGCACGCCGGCGAAATCGCCTTGGGCGGCGAACAACTGCCACAGCGTGGCGTGACGGGCGTTCGCAGCGCCGACCTCCATGAGGCCCTGGCGGAGGTTCGCCCGGGCGAGGGTGCGCACGGCGAGCGTGTCGGTCGAGGCCGCGGCCTCCTCCAGACTCGCGGCCAGCGCGATCAGCTTCGGCGCCGATTTCGCTGCTTTGGCCAGCTTCATCTGAGGTTCCACGAGGTGGGCGTCCACATAGGAGTTGGACTTGGTGTACGCCTTGCCGCCGGCCGTCCTGGTGAGTTGGGACAGCGCGGTCGCATTCGCCACATGGTGCGCTCGGCAGGTCTGCCCCCACTGTTGCGCGTCGGCATCGGTGACATACGCGGCGGCTGCGAAATCGGTGTAGAACGCGACCAGGGAGTGTTCCAACGAGGTCGCGGTACGCAGGATGGACTGGCCCGCTTTCACCGTGTCCGCGTCGGGTTTCGTGGTCGGCGCCGTGGCCGGCACCTCGGTGGACGCGACCGTCCCCGACGTGTTCACCACCGATGAGCCGCTGCACGCGGCGAGTCCGGCTGCTCCGAGCACCGAGGCGCCACCGGCCACGAGGAACCGGCGACGGGAGGGTTGGTTCGCGGTCATGATGGAGCCTCCGTCGTGGTCGTGGCGGCCACCGTGGTCGTGGTGGTCGGTGGGGTCAGTGCGTCGAGATCGAACTGGCCGTCGGTGGTCTGGGTCTGCGGTACGGCCGAGGCGGCGGGCAGTGCAACGGTCGCGCCCTGGCCGTTCGCCAGCGCCGACCACACCACTGCCTGGGTGGCGTCGGTCGCCAGGATCTGGGCAGCCACTCCGGCGAGCGACGGGCTGGTCATCGTTTCCAGTCCGGCCAGGTAGGTGGCGGCGAATCCGTTTTCGATCTCGGCGAACAGGTTGCCCAGCGTTGCCGCGTCGCCGGCTGCGGCGATCCTGGAGGAGTACCTGGCCTCGAAGGCCGCGTTCGCGTCGGTGGGCACGGTCGCGCCGGCGGCGGTGACCACCTCGCCCAGTGCGCTGCCCTGTGCGTTGTGGTTGCCACGACACTTCGCCGCCAGATCCTTGCCGGCACTGTCCAGAACCGCCGAAGAACCGACGGAGGCATACAGATCGGCGGCTGCCAGCTCGATCCCGATGAGCGAGGAAGCCATGACGATCTCGGGGGATTCGTCGCCGTCGGCGGCACCGGCGGGCAGCAGGTGGACGAAGGGGGAGACCGCGGCCCCGATGGTCTCCGCGGATGCACCCGACATGATCAGCGCCTGCCGGCGCGTCGGGCCGGGTCGGGCGCCCGTGGCGCCTTGTCCGCTCCTCGTCGGTCGATGGGAATCGAGCGACACGGTGTTACCTCCGTTGGGAACGGGACAGAGAACGATCTGGGTGGTCGTATCGGATGCGCGCATGCGGCGCCTCACCGCACTAGGTGTATTTGAATCGGCATGCTCCAGCCAAGTCGTCCCGTCGTCGTCGGGCGTGCCGGCGCCGGCGATCACCGTGGATGCCACTACACGAAATCCAACCCGGACAGTTCCGGATACCACCCACGGGCGCGCGTCACGGCGTCCTGCCAGCGTGCCGGGTCGAAGGACCCGGTCGGCTCAAGCGTCGCACGCGGGGTGAACAGTTCGGCGGTCTCGGTTTCGTCCGCCCACACGCCGGTGGCGATCCCTGCGAGATACCCGGCGCCGACGGTGGTGGCCTCGAGCTCGGGCGATACCTCGATCGTCCGCTGCGTGGCGTCCGCCAGTGCCTGAAGGAACGTGGTATTCGCGCTCATCCCGCCGTCCACGCGGAGCGAGGAGATCCTGAATCCGCTGTCACGCTCGGCCGCGGCCACGAGATCCGCGCCCCTGAGCGCGACGCCTTCGAGCACCGCGCGCACCAGTTGTGCCCGCCCGGTGCCGCGCGTCACCCCCAGCAGCGTTCCCCGCGCGCCGTAGTCCCACCACGGCGTCCCGAGTCCCAACAAGGCGGGCACGAAATGCACCCCGTCGGTGGTTTCGCACTGTGCGGCAACCGCATCGGATTCCGCGGCGGTTCCGATGATGCCGAGGTCGTCGCGGAGCCACTCGACGTTGGCGCCGGCGGTGAGCATGATCGCCTCGATTCCCCGGTTGATCACGCCGTCGCGTGACCGGGTGACGATGGGGAACGAGCCACCGTCCAGACGTGCGGCCGCCGGCGGTGGCGTGTCACCCGTGCACAGATCGAGCATGCCGCCGGTGCCGAAGGTCACCTTGGCCTGTCCCGGCTCCACACAGCCCTGCCCGATCAGCGACGCCTGCTGGTCGCCGGCGATACCGGCGAGAACCGGGGCGCCCTCGAGCTGGTCCAGGGGACCGATCTCCCCGATCGAGTCCACGATCCCGGGGAGCATCGAGGCGGGGATGTCGAGCGCGTCGAGGACGTCGGTGTCCCACGCGTCGCCGCGGGGGGTGCACAGACCGGTGACCGCGGCGTTCGTGGTGTCGGTGACATGGATCCCGCCGCCCGACAGTGTCCAGGCCACCCAGGAGTCGACCGTCCCGAAGCACAGGTCGCGGCGCCGCTCCGGGTCGGCCGCGTTCAACAACCACGCGATCTTGGTGGCCGACTGGTTCGGGGCCAGCGAGATGCCGCGCCCCTGTAACGTGAGGCAGTCGCCGACGGTGCGCAGGTCCTGCCACCCGATCCCGGGACCGATCGGTTCTCCGGTCCGTCGGTCCCATACGATCGTCGATGCCCGTTGGTTCGCGATGCCCACCGCCTGCACGTCGTCGGCTGCGGCCAGCGCGCGCGCCGCCACCATGCGCACGGCGTCGGCCATGGCCAGGGCGTCGAACTCCACCAGGCCCTCGCTCGGCGTACTCGGCAGAACCGGGACGTGAGCGGTGTGGTGCACCCGGCCGTCGGGTTCCACGATGCCGGCGCGCACCCCGCTGGTGCCGACGTCGACGACGAGGACGCTCACGTGCGGTCCGCGGGCCAGACGGGCTCACCGAACACCGACGACAGGCCGAGCTTGCCCGGATTGAGAATGCCGGTCGGGTCGAGCGCGTGCTTGAGCGCCGACAGCACGCCGTAGCCGTCCCCCAGTGCTTGGCGGACGAACCGGGAGCGGTTCAGACCGACCCCGTGATGGTGACTGAGCGCTCCGCCCGCATCGAGCACGGCACGGGTACCGGCGTCCCACGCGGCGACGTAGTAGCGGTCGCGCATCTCGGCATCCACCTGCGCCGCGAACGTGAAGTACAGACACGCGCCGTCGGTGTACGCGTGCGACTGATGGCAGCTCACGACCATCGTGCCCGGCACCTGTGAGATCGCATCGCTCGCCGCCGAGTGGATCTCGGCGAGGCGTGCCCAGGGCGCGGCGACCTCCATGGTGTCCACGACGTAGCCCCGGGAGATCAACGCTTCGAGGGCGGCGACGTCGTTGCGGTGTTCGATCCACGATCCGACGATTGCGTCCCCGTCGGCGAGTCGTTCACCCTCCCGGGTGCATTCGTCGTCGGTCACCGCCATCGCCGCGTCGATGATCGCGGGGTCGCCTTCGTCCAGCACGATGACCAGGTTCTTCCCCTCGACCCCGTAACGGTCGTCCTCGGTCGCGTCGTGCAGGCGCAGCACCGCCGGGGTGGCGCCACGCTGGACGATCCGCCGACAGGCGTCGAGTGCCACCGCGAA
>CAZEAV010000337.1:0-3933 GCA_964510215.1 uncultured Iamiaceae bacterium | reverse complement strand
CCGCGACCCGCCCATCTCGAAGTACTGCCGAGTGTTGGTGGCGGGTGCGTCCACATCGGCGAGCACCGACGCGAAGCTCGAGCCCGTGACCGGCAACTGGTCGTAGCCGTGATAGGTCTCGGGCGCCTCGACCCCGAGCAGGTCGTAGATCGTGGGCACCACGTCGGCGACGTTGATGAACTGGCCACGCTTGGTGCCCCGCTGGGCGGCGTCGATGCCGGCCGGCCAGTGCCAGATCATCGGCACGTGCACGCCGCCCTCGTGGGTGTTCTGTTTGTACCACTTGAAGGGCGAGTTGCCGCACTGGGCCCAGCCCCAGGGGTAGTTGGTGTGGCTGTGCGGCCCGCCGATGTCGTCGATCCGCTCGATCGCCTGGTCCGGCGTCTCCAGGATCCCGTTGAAGAACTTCATCTCGTGCATGACCCCGAAGGGGCCACCTTCCTGGGACGCGCCGTTGTCGGCCATCACCACGAGGATCGTGTCGTCCAACACCCCCAGGTGCTCCAGGCCGGCGACGAGTCGGCCGACCTGGTCGTCGGTGTGGTCCAGGAACGCCGCGAACGCCTCCTGCAGACGGGCGGCGAGGCGCTGCTGGTTCTCGGGCAGGCTGTCCCACGGTTCGACGCCGGGGTTGTGCGGGGCGAGCTTCGTATTCGGGGGGATGACACCCAAGTCGAGTTGGCGCTGGAAACATGCCTGGCGGTGCACGTCCCAGCCGTCGTCGTAGCGGCCCCGGTACTTGGCCAGATACTCCGGTGGCGCCTGGTGCGGGGCGTGGGTCGCGCCGAACGGCATGTAGGCGAAGAACGGCCGGTCCGGCCGCACGCCGCGGGAGTCCGAGATCATCGCCAGCAGGTGGTCGACGAGATCCTCGGACAGGTGGTAGCCGTCTTCGGGACCGGCCGGGGGGTCGACCGGATGGTTGTCACAGGTCAGATCCGGGTGGAACTGGTCGGTCTCACCTTCGAGGAATCCGTAGAACCGGTCGAATCCACGGCCCAGCGGCCACTGGTCGAAGGGCCCGGCGGCGGAGCAGTGTTCCATGGGCGCCAGGTGCCACTTGCCGGTGCAGTAGGTGCCGTAGCCGACCGAGCCCAGGACCTCGGCGATCGTGGCCGCGTGGTTGGTGATGTGCCCCAACTGGTTGGGGAAGCCGGTGTTGAAGTTCGACAGTGCCCGCATACCCACCGCGTGCTGGGAACGCCCGGTGAGCAGCGACGCCCGGGTCGGCGAACACAGCGGGGTGACGTGGAAGTTCGTGAATTGCAGACCGTTCGCGGCCAGCGCGTCGATGTGCGGCGTGTCGATGTCGGAGCCGTAACACCCAAGCTGGGCGAACCCGGTGTCGTCCAGCAGCACCACGACCACGTTCGGCGCATCCGCTCCGGGGTGCGGCGGCGTGGCGAAGTACGGCTCGGATTCGACATGGGTGTTCGCGATCCGCCCTTTGAACCATTCCGGTGTCGACATGTGTGTTACCCCTTTGTGCTCGATCGGTGTCGATGATCTTTCATTCAGGCGCCGATGACGATTCCGACGCCGACGCGGACGCCGCGGCCATGGCCAGCCGGGTCAGCTCACGGGCGACCATCGGCCCCGCGTTCTGGTTCTGCCCGGTCACCAGGTTGCCGTCGACGACCCAGTGGTTGGCCAGCACGTCACGCCGCGCGTGTTCGGACTCGAATGCCGCGCCCTGGGACCGCAACTCGGTCTCGGGATGCAGCGGCGTGGACTCGATGCCCAGCTCGGCCACCTGCTTGTCGGTGACCGCGGAAATGCGACGCCCCGCCACCAGCGGGCGCCCGTCGGTGTCGGTGGCCCGCAACAACCCGAGCGGTCCGTGGCAGATCCCCCCGATCGCGGCACCTCTGGCATTCGCGGCGGTGACCAGTTTGCCGAGGGCTTCCGACTGGCCCATGTCGAACGCCGCGCCCCACCCGCCGGCCAGGTACACGATCGCATAGTCGGCCGGGTCCAGATCACCGACGGCGAGCGAGTCGTTCACCTTTGCCCGGAACTCGTCGTCCGCGAGGAACCGGTCGTCCGCGGGCGTGCGCAACGGCCCGCGCAGCGACAGTGGATCGACCGGGATGGTGCCCCCTTCGGGTGAGGCGACATCGACCTCGGCGCCGGCATCGGTGAACGCGTAGTACGGCACGGTCATCTCGCTGGCAAACACGCCGGTGGGTTTGCCCACGTCGAGCACCCCGTGGTTGGTGGCCACCACCAGCACCCGGGTTCCCGCGAGGCTCAGGTCGTCAGCAGGGGCCGGGTCATCAGGATGCATGCCGGCGCGCTGCAACAACGCCCGGGCCAGACGCACCGGCGGCCGGGGCGACTGCGCCGGTGGGCCCGCGCTGGGGCGGCGGGCCGCATAGGGCCAGGGTTTGTTGCGGGCCGGGATCGAACGGATCCGCTCGGCCGCGAGGCGTTCTTCGAGCACCCGGCGCACCGCGGCGGCCCGGGGATCGTCGGCCAGGTTCTCGCGTTCGATGCCATCCTCGGTGAGGTCGTAGAGCTCCCACGCATCGGCCAGTGGCTCGGTCCGGTACTGGTCCCCCGTCGGTGGCGACGCCGCCAGGTGACGCACGCCGGGTTCGGTCCAGGTGGCAGGATCGTCGAAAGTGCGCACCAGCTTCCACAGGTGCCCCGCCGCCCCGTCGGCATCTTCGTCGTCCACGCGTGACACGATCGCCTCGAAGTTGGATCCGACGTGCGCGGGCACCTGGATCCGGAGCGGCTTGGGTGGGTGCTCGACTCGCCCGAACTTGCGGGCCACGCCGGAGGCCAGGCTGTCGCCTTCCAACATGTTGTCCCGGGTCATCAGGTAGATGGTCCGATCGGCGTCGGGTTCGACGTCGCCATCGATGACGCCGGTCAGATCGCGCCCGGGAAGCGGGTGAACCTCCGTGAAGGATTCGGCCAGGGTCGCCGTGCACTCGGAGACGTCCACGCCGGCGACGGCGAGCAGTGTGGGCACGATGTCGACGTGGGACGTGGGCGTGTCCACCGTGCGGGGCGCGGTCTCGTGAGCTCCCACGCGCGCGACGGTGAAGGGTACCCGGGTGGCTTCGTCGTACAGGTTGAACCACTTCTGGTGGAGTCCGCCGTGGGCGCCCAGCAGGTCGCCGTGATCCGCGGTACGCACCAGCACCGTGTCGCTGTCGGTGCCCTCGGTGACCGCTCGTCGCACCCGGTCGATGGGGCCATCCACCTCGGCCTGCAGGCGCTGATAGAGGTCGCGGTAGCGCTGGGCGTTGTTCGCGTACAGCCGGGACACGGCGGGAACCGGGCCGTACGCGGACGGGTAGGACGTGCGATACGCGACCTGGGCGGCCGGCTTGGTGGACAGATCCTCGTCCGCGGTCGCGGGTGCGGGCACGTGCGGCGGATCGAGGGCACTGGGCTGCAGCGGGTTGCGCCGGATCCAGATGGGGAACAGCACGATGTCGTGGGGATTCACGAAGCTGGCGACCAGCAGAAAAGGACGCTGGGCGGCTTCGTCGCCGGCACGCCGCCGCGCGTAACGATCCTGCAACCACGCCACCACGCGGGCGGCGATGAGCGGGTCGCGCACCAGGCCCGCATCGGCGAGGCGGCCGCCGTGGGGTTCGGGACCCACCCATCCGGAGAACCCGTATGCGCCCAGCGGATCGGCGTCCAGATACCGCTGTACGGCCACGTCGTCCACCGTCCCGTCCGCGTCGTTGGTGGCCACGGGCAGGCCGGTGGCATCGTCCATCAGATCGGCGTGGGAGATGTGCCACTTGCCGTCGTAATGGGTGTCGTACCCCGCGGCGCGGAACCAGTTCCCCAGCGTGGGCACCTCGCCTTCGGGCAGCCATCGCAAGCGGGTGTCGTCGGCCATCTTGCCCAGCCCGTCGGTCTGGGTGACCCCGTGCAGGTCCGGGTACTGGCCGGTGAAGATCGTGG
>CAZEAV010000336.1:0-3956 GCA_964510215.1 uncultured Iamiaceae bacterium | reverse complement strand
AGGGCCTTGCGCCCGTCCGGGACTGGCAGGACGCCCTGGCGCTGGCCCTCCCCCGCGTCGTGCCCACGTGAAGAACTGGAACACGCGTATCACCTCGAAGAGGTCCACATCGACCCCAGCACAGGTAGGTTGTCCCCGGATGGTCGCGCGCCGCGAGACGAGGAGACCGATGAAGAGGCATGAGCTGCTCACCCACCTCCATGAGCTCGTGAAACCGCGCACCTACCTTGAGGTCGGCGTCAACGACGGCTCCAGCCTGACTCTTTCCCGAGTGCCGAGCATTGGGATCGATCCGGCATACAACGTCAGGAGAGAGTTGAGGGCCGACGTCCACTTGGTGCGGAGCACCAGCGACGAGTTCTTCGCCAGGCCAGCCCCGTTGGCACACTTTCGGTGGCCCATCATCGATCTGGCCTTCATCGACGGCATGCACCTCTCGGAGTTCACCCTCCGTGACTTCATGAACGTCGAGCGCTACACCACCCCGGCCAGCGTGATCCTGCTCGATGACATGTTGCCGAGATCCGTCGACGAAGCCGCACGCGACCGGCACACGCATGCCTGGACTGGCGATGTCTACAAGGTGGCAGAAGCACTCCGGAGGCATCGGCCCGACCTGCTCGTGTTCGAGGTCGACACCCAACCGACGGGCACGGTCCTCGTCCTTCTCCCGGACAAGGCCTCCACCACACTGAGGACGTCGTACGACGAGCTCGTCGCGCAAATGGTCACCCCGGATCCTCAGCCGGTGCCACCGGACGTCATCAGCCGGGCCCGTGCCATTCAGCCCGAGGCCCTGGTGTCCAGCCGCTTCTGGACAAGCTGGGCATTGTTGAGGGACCGCCAGCAGCGCACCACTCGCAGCCACGTCTTGGAGTTGCTCGAGGCGGGTGGGCTCCGCCGTCTCCGAGCGTGATCGAACCGACCTTCACTCAAAGGATCATCTGGTATGCCTACGACAAGGGTACGTGTGCTGCTCCCCCTGAGCTTCGCTGCACGGAGCGGCCAGACCATCCACATCCAACTCCAACTCCCGGCATCCACCTCATGGGACGGGTACCGCCATGTGCGGTTGCACCGCATCAGCGGATCCGACAGCACAGCAGTCGCTCGTCTCCACGTTGCGGCGGGTCAGGACCTCGCGATGGCCGATGTCCCGTCATCGGAGGTCGACAACGGCTGTTGGCGACTCCAGGTCGGCTATGAGCCCGATGGCCCATTCACACCCGTCCACGCCTTCGTCCTCGTGAGCGACCCCAACCCGATAGCGCTGCTGGTGGGCGACCCCACGAAGAAGGTCGAAGAACGACAGCCTCGGCAGAACACCACGCATCGCACGCGCGGAAGAGCGGTGGCCCACAGGTTGGGGGGCCTAGCCGACAGAGCGCTCGTCGAGCTACCACCAGCAACGGCGATTCGTGTTCGTGCCCGAGCACGCCGGGCCGCCCGACGCTACCTCCCTTGGCATTAGGCGTTCTCGACAATGTCACGAATCTCGGCACTGAACCGACCGACATCGAAGTGAAAGTTGGACTGGTATGCAGCCCACGTCCAGCCGCGAGGGGGGTGTAGGACGTCGGATTCGGCCCAGAAGCAGTGCAGATGGTCACCAACCACCGAAGCTATCAGGGACTCGTTTGCAGCGGTGTAAGAATCAGGACGGATCAGGATGACTGTCGTGTCGGGTGCGAACATCATGCTGAACATGCCGCTACCAGCGAAGCCAGCGATCACGTCCGCGTTTGCGAATGCTGTGACTTGATGCGCGAATGAGTGATCCTCCGGGTAAAACAGGGAGAAACCAAGCCCCCTGAAGAATTGTTCAACCTCTCCCGTATTGGTGCAGGACCTGATGTGGCGGACCCTGCGGGCAACGAAGAGTCTCTTGGGCGTGTCTCCATCTTCGTGCAACGACGTGGCAATGGATGCCCATACATCTGCCAACGCCGGATCCGCGTACCGAGGGTTCACCATTGCCGGCGTGGCGGCATACAAGGAGTTGACGCGCACCGCTTCGCTTCCCGATATGTACTCGGCTCGCTCCACGTCGATCTTCAGCGCCTCGAAGATCCGGCGCTGGAACTCCGGCATTTCCTTCTGCCCGTCAGCAAGGCTGAGCAATGGCGTGAGGCTGGGCTCCCGCCGAACGGCTTCTTGCCACCCCCAGTATCTTGAGATCACTTCGGACAGAACGTGACCAAAGTGCCCGGGATACGCCGTGTCAAAGTAGAAGCAGGGCCCTGCGATCTCTCGAGAAGGCCGGTCATCGCCGGTCCGGAGACGAGCGTGGGCCCTGTTGGCGTTGACGAGAAGGCGGTGGTTGAGCGTCCGGTCGAGATGGTGTCGAAACGTGTCGGACAACCAGTAGCCGTCGAGGGCCAGGCGCTGGAACCGCCATGCCGTCACTCCTGAGTACCGCCGCAGGCTGAGTCCTGGAATGGTACCTGGAGCGTTCAGTAGAAGAACCCGGTCTGAGGAGCGCGCATCACGGCTGACTCCGTGCATCTCAGTGTGCCCTCTCGGCTCGCACACCTTCGATGGACGCTCGCTGACCCGCCCTCCCCATGCGTCTCCGTACCTCGAGTTCAAGAGAGACGTCGCTCGGCTCTCGACAATCTTCAACCGGTGATCAAGCCGCTTTTCGACCACCACTTGAGTCGCTGAACCCGAAATCTGACCGATCGCGGCAGCAAATTCTGTCGACTTCAGACGGGCTTGCTTCGACGTTAACTCGGTGTGCATCGATTGATGCAACAGTGTCTCAATTTCCTCACGATTGAAGTCATCTGCGAAGCCCGGAGCCGCCCCGACGACATAAGCGCCACCGGCCTCCAGGAAGAAAAAGAGAGATTGCAGGCGCCTCACCCTCTGGCTAGCATTCCCCCGTCCGCACTCGACGATCAGTTGGGGCTGAGGGAGGCGAGCGAGCCGATATCGTCGTTGCCCGCCAGTACGGCACCGGTTCCGCCGGACGTTCGGAGCGAGCTCTCCCCGACGCTGAGGAGGAATTCCGCTTTCGGTCAACACGTGGATGGTGGCCCCGGGCAACATGGCGGCGAACTCGTTCGCCATGTCGACTGCGCCAACCGTACAGACCAGAACGACATCTTCGATGGTGACGTCAAGAGCCGCGATGGTCGCCTCGTATGAGGGCAGCGACGCAGGTGACCCCGTGACGTGCACTCGAGGCTCCAGGGTGGACTCCGCCCCCATGGAGTCCATGCTCGCTCGGTCGACCCTGCGTCGCACGCGTTCCAGGAAGCCACGTGTGTGCAGCCCTGCGGCCTTCACAAGTCGGTGCCGTCGCTTCACGAGCCCTCCCGAGCAGTCTCGGCGGTAGGTTGCACCAGCCCAAAGCCGGACATGTCTTCCGAGGTTGCGGGTCCCGAACAGACTTGCCTGCGGCAAGGTACCAGCCGTGGATCGACGATGACACAATGCGGCGGTGATGCCGGATTCTCACGCCATGCCGCAGGTCGCCCCGACGGCCGGAGAGCTCGATGATCTCGAACTCCTCGCGACGGGGGCTCTCGCGCCGCTGCGCGGCTTCGGCGGGCCTGAGTCGGGCGTCACGCTGGCGGTCCCGGAGCACGTGGCCCGCGGGCTCTCCAACGGCACGGAGGTTGAGATTGTCGATCCCGAAGGTGTCCCCCTTGCCACTCTGACGGTCACGACGACTTATGCGGGGCCGGATGGCTCGGTCGGGCTGGTCGGTCCAGTGGCCGCACTGACAGCGCGTGAGGGACGGGTCTTCGACCACCTCTACCAGGCGCCGCGGGAGGTGCGCGGCAGCCTGCCGATGAACACGCTCACCGTGTCCTGCACGCGACCGCCCTCCAGGTCCGACCTCGAGGCCATCACCGCGGCCGCCGACGGGCGGCCCGTGCTGCTGCTCGCGCTCGTCGGCGAGGGGACGCCCGACGGCGTCTCCGCGGTCGGCCTGATCCGTGCCGTGC
>CAZEAV010000335.1:0-3967 GCA_964510215.1 uncultured Iamiaceae bacterium | reverse complement strand
GGCGGGAGACGTCGAGGTGCTCCGGGGGGTGGACCTGGAGATCAACGCCGGCGAACTGGTCATGGTCATGGGCCCGTCCGGGTCCGGCAAGACGACGCTGTTGAACTGTTTGAGCGGGTTGGACACCCCCGATGCCGGCCAGGTGTTCGTCGACGGTGAGGACATCCACCGGCTGAACGATCGACGTCGGACCCAGATGCGTGCGAAACGCATGGGTTTCGTCTTCCAGGCGTTCAACCTCATCCCGGTGTTCACGGCCGAGGAGAACGTCGAGTTGCCGCTGCTGTGCGTGGGGACACCACCCCGAATCGCCCGGGCCACGGCGGTGGCGGCGCTGGAGCGTCTCGGCCTGGCCGACAAGATTTCTCGGCGCCCGCTGGAGTTGTCCGGAGGCGAACAGCAGCGGGTCGCGATCGCCCGCTCGCTGGTCACCGATCCCCACATCGTCTGGGCCGACGAGCCGACCGGGAGCCTCGACACCCATACCGCGGCCGAAGTCCTGGCGGTCCTGCACGAGGTGCACGACGCCGGGCAGACCTTGGTGATCGTCACCCACGACCATGCCATCGGCGCGTCGGGCGGGCGACTCATCCAGGTCATCGACGGACGGATCAACTACGACGGGCCGCCGGAGGACGTACCACCCGAACCGACTTTCGACGTGTGATGCTCGTCGTCGCCGCGGGGATCGGGGCGGCGCTCCTCGCCGGGATGCTCACCGTCGCGCTGCACGACGCGTTCCGGCGTCCGGCTTTCCGCCGCCTCGCGATGCGGAACCTGTTCCGGCGTCGGACCGAAACGGTGCTGGTGGTGTTGGGCTCGTCGTTGGGCACGGCGATCATCGCGGCGGCGTTGCTGGTCGGGGCCACGTTCCATGCGTCGGTGCGTGACGGTGCCCGCACCCGCCTCGGGCCCATCGACGAACAGGTGACGGTGGCACAGCGGAGCAACCTGGGTGCGGTCGCCGCGGCGTTGTCGCACCCGGCCCTGCCCGAGACCGACGGTCTCCTCACCATGGTGCAGGCCACCGGGGCGGTCGAAGCCACCCGCGGCGCGCGCCGCGTGACCGAGCCCTCGGTGACGGTCGGTGAAGCGGACCTGGACGAGGCCCGCTCCTTCGGCGGCCATCCTTCCGACACCGGGCTCGCGGCCGCACCTCGACATCTCGGCGTGCGTGACGCGCTCATCGCCGAGGCGCTCGCCGACGAGCTCGGTGTGTCCCGCGGTGACCAGATCACCCTGCACGCGTACGGGGCCCGACGCACGTTCAGCATCGTCGGGGTGCTCGAACCCGTCGGTCTCGCCGGTGCCACCGATCTGTTGGTGCAACCCGGCACGCTGGAAGGCCTCGCGGCCCGCTCGGACGGCCGGAGCGTGCAGATGCCCCAGGGGATCGTCCTGGTCTCCAACACCGGTCGGGTGTTCGACAGCACCGGGCCGAGCGACCGGGTCACGCGCGAGATCGAAGCGCGTGTGCACGGCCGTTATTCGGTGTCGGTGGAGGCAGCCAAAGCCGATCTGCTGCGCGACGCGGCGAACCGGGGGCGCTCCATGGGAGAGCTGTTCGTCGGCGTGGGGATCTTCAGCGTGCTGGCCGGCGTCCTGCTGCTCGTGAACCTGTTCGTGATGCTCGCCGAGGAGCGCAAGCGCGAGATGGGCCTCGCACGTGCAACCGGTCTGCAGCGCCGCCACCTGGTGCGGGTGCTCACCCTGGAGGGTTCCTTCTACGGCCTGGCCGCGGCATTCGTGGGCGCGTTCGCCGGAACCGCTCTGGCGTGGCTGGTGGCGACCACGGCCGCCGGCATCCTCAGCGGCGATTCCGGATTCCATCTCCGCTTCGTCGCCCCGGTCGACCTGTTGGTGGTCGCCGCGCTGATCGGCCTGGGGATATCGATGGCCACCGTGTGGGTCACCAGCCTGCGGCTGGCGAACCTGAACATCGTGCGCGCACTGCGGGATCTGCCCGATCTCGTCCACGCGCGGCACCGGTTACGGTCCTCACTCCCGGCAGGCATCGGGGTGGCCGTCGGCGCCGCACTGGC
Source organism: uncultured Iamiaceae bacterium (assembly GCA_964510215.1). Lineage (GTDB taxonomy): Bacteria > Actinomycetota > Acidimicrobiia > Acidimicrobiales > Iamiaceae > JAFDWI01. The sequence goes on along the minus strand of CAZEAV010000335.1, from coordinate 1,925 downwards.
CGTCTGGGGGGTGGTCGCGATCGCACCGCTGGCCGCGGTGCTGGGCCCGCCCATCGGGTTGTGCTCGGCGATTCCGCTTCTACGACCCCTCGTCGGACGGCGGACCGCGACGGCGGTGGCATCGGTGGGCACGCTCGTGTGGTGCATCGGCGTGTTCACGTTTCTGCGTCGGATCACCGACCACACCGGGGTGCTGGTGTTCGTCGTGCAGGGGGTGATCATGGTCGCCGCGGCCGTCGGACTCGCCACCGCTCTGGACCGGGTGTGGTCGACGGGCGTGGGCCTGCTGGGCCGGACCGGGCGCGGTCTCGCCGGCCGGATCGGCCTCGCGTATCCGCTGGAGAAGGTCTTCCGTACCGGACTGCTGGTGGGGATGTACGCGTTGATCGTGTTCACGCTCACGTTCCTCGTCGTCTACAGCAGGACGAGCTCGGCACACATGAGCACAATCACCCGACACGTGGCGGCGGGCGCCGACCTGCTGGTGGAGACGAGCCCGTCGGATCCGGTGCCGGCCGCGCGGCTCGATGCCCAACCCGGCGTGGCCGGGGTCTCCAGGCTCTGGCGGGCCGCACCGCGGTTCACCGTGGGCGACCGACACCGTGGAACGCAGTGGGCGGTCACCGGGTTCGAGCCGTCGCTGCTGCGCTGGGGCGTGCCGCATCTGTCGGACCGTGCCGCGGCGTACTCCTCGGACCGGGCAGCGTTCGCCGCGATGCTGTCGGACCCCCATCTGATCGTGGTCGACGGCGATTTCCTGGACACCTCCGATACGGCCGGTCCAAGCGCCGGCGACATCGGCGTCTCCAGCGTCGTCGAAGCGCATGACCCCACCACGGGTCGTTCCACTTCCTACCGGGTGATCGGCGTGGTGAACGACGACGTCGCCGAAGCCGGGTCCTGGGCGTCCGCCGCATCGGTCCGGGCACTTGCCGGACGGGCGGCCGTGCCGTCGCGCTTCCATGTCCGCGTCGACCGCGGACGCGATCCGGCCGCGGTGGCGGCGGAGCTGAACACCCACCTGATCTCCTATGGCGTCGATGCGTCCACGTTCTCGGCGAAGGTCGCCGATCAGATGTCGGTGGAGCTCGGCTTCTTCAGCCTGATGCGGCGGTATCTGGCCATCGGGTTGGTCGTGGGGATCTTCGGCCTGGCGGTGGTCATGGTCCGGGCGTCGCGGTCCCGTCGCCGTCAGATCGGCATGCTGCGCACGATCGGGTTCACCGCCGACACCGTCCGCCGGATCTTCCTGGTCGAAGCATCGTTCATCGCGTTCCAAGGGATCGCGACCGGAATCGGGCTGGGGTTGCTGGTGTCGTATCAGATGCTGAGTCGGACCGCGTCGCTCGGTGGCGACCCGTTGCCATGGGTCGTGCCCTGGGCCAAGGTCGCGGTGCTTGCGTGCATTCCGTTCGTGGCGTCCCTGGTCGTGGCGCTCATCCCCGCGACGCAGGCGTCATCGGTCGATCCGGCCCAGGTGCTGCGTATCGCGGATTGAATCGGATCGCTCGGGCCGCCGGTGTCCCCGCAGCCCGGGATGCGCCGCGGCGCTCAACCCACGGTCTGGGCCGTTTTCGCCTCGTCGGCGGCGGCCGCTTCCCGCGCTTTCTTGCGGATCAGGTCGGCAATGGCTTTGCGGGCGGTGCAGGTGGTCATCTCCATCAGCGGCACCGCGGCTTCGTGCACGGTCTCGGCCAGATCGCGGAACGCCTGCGCGGCCGGGGTCTCGGTGAGGACCGCCGGGTTCCCGGTGTCGCCGCCGGCGACGATCTCCGGCGCGAGCGGGATGCGGCCCAGAAGCGATGTGCCCGCTTCATCGGCCAGGTTCTGTCCGCCACCGGAACCGAACAGTTCGTAGCTCGTACCGTGTTCGCACACGAACGCCGACATGTTCTCGACCACGCCGGCGACCCGCAGGTAGTTCT
>CAZEAV010000334.1:0-3978 GCA_964510215.1 uncultured Iamiaceae bacterium | reverse complement strand
GTCATGGGAGATCTCGACGAGGCGGTCCGACCACTCCCCGACGGCGTCACGGACCCGGTCCAGGACTTCCTGGTGGTCCGGACCCGCGTCGATGGCCACGCGATCCACCGTAGCCGCGCTCAGATGACGACCGTCACCGCGTCGGGTTCGAGGTGGACCGACAACTCCCGCACCCGACCGACGGACTTTCCGTCCACCCGCACCGGCCGCGGACGCGCGAAGGTCGCGCTCCATTCGCGGGTGCGGCGCAACGTGATGTCCGGGTGGGGCACATGCGTGCCCGTGGGGAGGCGACGGCGGGCGGCGAGCCGGTCCGCCAGAGAAAGCTGTGCGTCGGTCACGTCCAGGCGTGCGTCGTCGGGATGGGACTTCGGCGCCACGTCCCAGGTTCCGTACCACTGCGCGTTCATGACCGCCACGGTGCGGCCCCGCCATCCGAAGGAGTGCACGATCACGTGGGCGACGAAGACGTGTTCGGCTCCGTCCACCGACGCGATCCCGAGGTCCACCGGAAAACGGCGGGCCTCCGCGCCGTACAGGCGGTCGCGCGAGCCGGTCCCACCCAGCGTCCGACACAGATCGCCCCCGGTCAGGCCGATCATCGGGAGCGACGTGCCCGCCGCACGCGCCGCCCCGAGCGCCTCGGAGGCCTCGGCGTCACTTTCCACGACGATCCCGTCGGATGCCAGCACACCGGGCGTCCCCCAGGTCCGACCTCTGCCGATGGTCACGATCCGGTCGAGCGGGACCGGTTCATCAGCACGCCGATCAACACCGATGCCCCGTAGAGCACGACCATGGGAATGGCGAGGAACAGGAAGGTGAACGGGTCCGCGGTGGGCGTGATGACCCCGGCGACGACCACGATGATGGCCACCGCGTACCGCCATCCGCGCAGCAGTGTCCTGGGTTGCAGAATACCGATGGCCATCATGGCGACCAGCACGACCGGGAACTCGAACGCGATGCCGAACGCGAGCATCATCCAGCCGATCAACGAGACGAACTTGCCCGAGTCGTATGCCGCGACGAACTTCGGTCCACCCACTCCCTGCAACCAGTTCAGCGACACCGGCAACACGAAGTACGCGAGGCACGCGCCCCCGATGAACAGGATGAACGCCGGGCCGATGAACGCCAGGGTGTACTTGCGTTCGTTCGCGTACAGCGCCGGAGCCACGAAACGCCAGATCTGGAAGAGAATCACCGGCATGGCGAGGCCGATGCCGATGTACACCGACAACTTGACCCGCGTGGTGAGCGGGTCGAGCGGATCGATGTTCTGGACCTTGCCGCCTTCCAACAGACACTGGTGGTGTTGGCAGAGCTGGATGATCGGATGCGTCAGGAAATTGAAGACCGGCTCGAAGACCAGCCAACCCAGGACCGCCGCGATGGTGACGGCGATCGCAACCTTGAAGATGCGGTTGCGCAACTCCGCGAGATGCGCCATGAGCGACATCGAGGAATCATCAGGACTCGAAGAATGCTTGGAACTCATGGACGGAACGACCCGCGGTCAGTTCTCTGGCGCGTCATCCGCGGGCCCTGTCGCCGACGGCAGCTCCCGGGCGCCAGAGCCGCCGGACTCCTTCGAAACGTCCGAAGCGTTCGCGTCGGTCGGCGGAGACGGGGAAGTACCCGAATCGTTCGTCATGTCGTTGACGGCTTTGTGCATTTCTTCCCGGAATCCGCCGGACACCTTTTTCAGCTCACCCATCACCTTGCCGATCTTGCGGCTGATCTCGGGCAGCTTCTCGGGACCGAGGAGCACCATGACGATGAGGAAGACGAAAAGCATCTTCTCGGGTGAGAAATCCAGCATTGCTGACGATGCTACCGATCCTCGCGCCCGATGTCGGCGTCGCCCGATCGTCCGGGGTCCAACCGCACCAGGGCTTCCCGCAACCCACTGGAGCGCTTTCGCACCCGGGCCCGGGCGTTCGCCAAGTCGTCCGGGACTCCCAGACGCTGCTCCCCCAGCCGACGGTTCGCTCCCGCCAGCCAGATCGCGGCAAAAACGATGACGAGAGGGCCGATCGCCCAGAGCCACATCATCGCGCCACGTTACTACCGGGCGGGTCTGTCACAGGACCGCGCCGTCGACGCGGCATGATGGCCGGTGTGCCAACGTCGTTGCCGCCACGATCGGTCATCGGTTTCGCCCATCGGGGAGCCCGCGCGCACGCGCCGGAGAACACGATCGAAGCGTTCGTGACCGCGTGCCGGATGGGCGCGCGAGGACTGGAGACCGATGTCTGGCTCAGCCGTGACGGCCAGGCGATCATCGATCACGACGGCGTCGTCGCCACGCCCGGAGGCCGTCGCGGAATCGCCACGTTCGATGCGGACGACCTCCCGGCCCACATCCCCACGCTGGCCGACCTGCAGGACGCGGTGGGTTTCGACGTGGAGTTGTCCATCGACGTCAAGGACCCCGCCGCGATCGACGCCATCATCGACGTCCGGGCGCGAGGCGGCACCGCGGCGCTGGCGCGGACGTGGCTGTGTGATCCACAGCCCGAGCGGCTCACCGCCTGGCGGAATCTCGATCCCGATGTCCGTCTCGTGGCATCCCTGCGGCCCCGCGATCTGATCGGCATCGAGTTGGCCGACCTCGCCGCCATGGGGATCTCCACACTCAATCTGCGCCAGTGGTACTGGAGCCATTCGCTGGTGGAACGTTGCCACCGGACCGGTCTGGGTGCGTTCGCGTGGGGAGTCCAGTCCCGACGCCGGATGCGCCGTCTGGTGCGATGGGGCGTCGACGCCGTCTACAGCGACCACACCGACCGGATGACGCGGGTCCTACAGCCAGCCGATGCGACCGATCGGCCAGATCTTCACGAACGCCCGACCCACGAGCGATGACTCCGGGATCGGTCCGAAACAACGGCTGTCCAGCGAGTTGCTGCGGTTGTCCCCCATCACGAACACCATGTGCTTCGGAACCACATAGGGGTGCGCGACCGTGCCCGGGAACCCACACCCGTACGGCGGATCGGCAAGCGTGACCGCGCCCTGGCGTACATAGGGCTCATCCAGCACGTGCCCGTTGATGTACACGTGGTCGTGTGCGATCGCCAGGTGGTCGCCGGGAAGGCCGATGACGCGTTTCACCAGGTCCGCGTACTTGCCGACCACGCCGCAGTTCGCCCAGTGCGGTGAGGGCGGTCGTTTGCACTGTGGACTGGTGAAGACCACGACATCGCCCCGGTTGACATCGTGGAAGTCATAACTGAGCTTGTTCACCACGATCCGGTCGTGCACCTTCAGGGTCGGGATCATCGACCCCGACGGAATTCGGAACGGCTGGAAAAGGAACGCCTGGATGAGCAGCGCGAGGCCGAATGCACCCCCGACGACGATCACCCATTCCACGAGTGAGCGCACCGTGCTCTTGGGGCGTGCCCGCTTCAACTTGGACGGTGGCAGAAGAACCGGTTCGTCACCGCGATCACCACCTGCACCGGTGCGTTGCGCGGTGGACGCGCCGTTCGACACCTCAACCGGTTCGGAGGATTCAGAATCGTGCGATCTCACAGGGTTCCAAACGTTACCCGTTCGGATCGTCCCACGACGCAGCGAGCTCGCGTGTAGAGGCCGACCGTCATCGGTACCGTTCCAGGATCGCCCGCGCTTCGTCCCGCATCGCCGGGGCGATGGCAAGCGATCGGTCACCGTCCACGACCCGTGCGGCGTCCCCGAGCTGAACGAGCAGACGGGCGAGCCAGGTCGTCGACGCGATCGCCAACGTGCAACGGACGACACCGTCGCCGGGCGACCGCTCCAGGACCGGAACCCCCTCCAGGAGCCAGGCCGAAGGGGCAGCGACCTCGAGTTCCACCCGGGGCAGATCGGTGCCGAAGACGACCGCGTCGGGGGCCGGCTCGTCGGCATTCTCGAAAGGCGCTCCGGTCGCACGGACGGCGCCGATCCGATCGACCCGGAAGATCCGCATGCCCCCTGCATCATGAC
>CAZEAV010000333.1:0-3982 GCA_964510215.1 uncultured Iamiaceae bacterium | reverse complement strand
GTGATCACGTTCTATGCGATCGCATCCACGTACCGATTCTGGCCGGCGGACTTGGGCCGCACGGTCCGGCCGCCCGGGGCGCGCAACACGTCGGTGGCGAACACGGCGAACGGTTCTTCGCCCGCCCGCACCAGGTCGACCGAGCGGTCCACCGTGGCGGCGTCCAGGTGCTGGCCCGCCTCGACCAGTGCGATCAGGGACCGGAACAGCTCGGCGACCGGGTCCGCTTCACCGCCTTCGATGGTGACCACGTTGCCGCGCACCCCGATGTCGGTGCCGACGAACGCATCCTCGATCCGGCGCAGGTACGAATCGGCAGGTCCCACCAGGGCAGCCATGTCGTGGGTGTCACCCACGGTCAATTCGATACGGGTCGTACTCACGCACCCTCCAGCGTAGATGATCCACGCGCCGGCCACGATCCGGTTCCGGTCGTCCACAGGTGGCCCCGCGCCCGGACCGCGCGCCCGACAGGACCACGTGAACAACGGGTACCACTGTTCGATGCTCAGTCCTGCCGCACACGAACCGACGGCACGAAAATGTCGCGGGGCGCACGCGGCGCGGTCGCAGCTGCTGTTCCGGGCTGCAAAATCCGCACCCGAGCGGGCACTAGCCTGACATCCATGGCCGGGAACCCCGACGTCGGCTCGGGGCCCGATGACCTCGATGCCGAGCTGGCGCGGCTCCGACTCTCCGAGGCCGCCGATGCACGCCGCCGCCAGGCGAGCCTGGGTCGCCAGGCCGCCGAGGACGCCTCGTTCGTCGGTGTCGTGCAAAGCCTGGCGGAGAAGGCCGGCGACGTACTCCTCACCACCGTTGCGGGCACTCGGCACCGGGCCCGCATCACCGCGGTGGGGGGTGATTTCGTGATCCTCGCCGTCGACGCCGATCGGCGCACCGAGATCGTGGTGACCCATCGTGCGATCGAAACCGTCGAGGTGCCGGCCGGAGCCGCCGTCACCGGCGACACGGTTGCCCCGCTGGCCGTGAACCTCGCCGAAGTGCTCTCCACGATGGCACTGGACCGCCCGCAGGTGCAGGTGGTGACGCTGTCGGGACGCGCGGTGCGCGGGGAACTCCAGCTGGCCGGCGTCGACGTGCTGCGCCTGCGCGGTGAGAGCCTCGACGCCCGGGCGGTCGCCGTGCCGCTCGCGGCGATCGCCGAGATCGTCCTGGGCGCTGACCGGTGACCGGGAGGCGGCCGACAGATCGGCTCAGGCGTCCTCGGTATGGGGTGCGGGCTCCGGGTAGAGGTGCTCCAGGGAGCCGGGCTCGATGCGACAGGTCTCGATGTAGTCGTCCACGTCGGACTGCTTGAGTCGGATCACCCGACCGAACCGGTACGCGGCGAGGCCGTCCTCGTCGATGAAGCGGTACAGGGTACGCGCCGTCACGCCCAGCCGCTTGGCCGCAGCGGCGGTGCTCAGCCATTGGATGTCGTCGTCGGCCACCGCGACATTCTACCCGCACCGATGCCGTTTGCATACGTTTCGACGCGTCGCATGTCGGATGCCCGCTGCCCTCGGGGATCTCCCGGAAAGCCGGCGCATGGCGGGGCGCGTGACGCGCCCAGGTTTGAGTCGGCCCCGGCCCGGGTATGCAGTCCCCCGGACAACCCTTCCCCGAGATCCTTTTTGGGAGTGACCCCAGATGCCACCGACTCCGCCCAGTCCCGATCCGCCCACCGAGCCCGGACGAGAGGGGGCGTCGACCGGGGCCGGTTTCGTGCGCGGACTCCCCACCGGTCGTGCACTCCTGGGTGGGGTGCTCATCACGTGCGCGGCGCTCGGTCTGTTCGTGTCGACCCGCCCGGGCGGCCGGCTCCCCACCACCAGGTACTACGTCGCCCGCCACCACCTCGGTCTCGGCCACCGTGTCACCGCCGGGGATCTCGTCGCCGTGCCCATCGCACTGCCCGCCACGGTCGCCGCCACCGCGCGGGACGGCGCGGTGCCCGCCACCGGCACCGTGGTCGTCCGCCCCATCGCCAAGGGCGCCCTGGTGCAACGCGCGGATCTCGCCGCGTCGAAGCGCGCCCATGCCGAACCGGTCGTGTCCTTCGCGATCGAGGCGTCGCGGGCGGTCGCCGGAGACCTTGCCGAGGGAGACCGCGTCGACGTGTTCGACCCACCGGACGATCCGGAGGGCGCGCAGGAAACATCGAGGGTGGGCCACGACCTGGTGGTCGTCGCCGTGCACCGACCCGGCCAAGACAGCATCGGTGCATCCGACAAGATGACCTTGAGCGTCTCGGTTCCCTCGGACGCCGCACTCAGCACCCTCGTCGGCGCGCTGGGAAGCGACCACCTGGTGGTCGTCCGCACGTCAGGGGTCGGCCGGTGAGTGACCATTACGTACTCCTGGGCCTCTCGCGCCGCCGCCTGTCCTGGTTCGCCCGGGTCGCCACCTGGTGCACCGACGGGGTCCTGCCGGCCCAGTTCGCCAAGTGCCTGTCCGCGGCGGAGGTCCGGGCCCGGCTCGACTCCGGGCGCCTGCACTCGGCGCTGCTCGTCGACGCGGACGCCCGCGGCCTGGACCGTGATCTGATCGACTCGGCCCGGAGCCGCGCGTGTGCGGTCATCGTGGTCGCCGCCGCCGAGCTGCGCGTCGATACCGAAGCCCTGGGAATCGCGGGCCGCCTGAATCCTGATTTCGACCGCGGCGACCTGCTCGGCCTGCTGGCGTCGGTGGCCCAGATCGTTCCCGACACGCTGTCGGCCCCCTCCGATCCGGTCCCCGAAGCCGTCCCCGGACCCTGGACCGGCCAATTGGTCGCGGTGTGCGGGACCGGCGGCACCGGAGCGTCCACCGCCGCGATCGCCGTCGCCCAGGTGCTCGGCTCGGATGTCCGTCACCGGGGCCTGGTGGCGTTGGCCGATCTCGCGCTCCACGCCGACCAGGCGCTGCTGCACGGCACCCCGGACGTCGCACCGGGGGTCCCGGAGTTGGTCGATGCCCATTCCCGGGGTCGGCCCGATCCCGCAGCGTTGCAACACGGCACCTTCGACGTGGCCGCGCGGGGCTACCGATTGCTGCTCGGGCTACGCCGCCACGCCGAGTGGGCGCGGCTGCGCCCACAGGCCGTGCGTGCGGCGATCGTGGCGCTGATGGAGTCCTTCGGTGTGACCGTCGCGGATGTCGACGCGGACCTCGAAGGCGACGACGAATGCGGCGTGGTCGGGATCGAGGATCGGAACCTGCTGGCGCGCACGACCATCGCGCTGGCCGACGTGGTGTGCGTCGTGGCCGCGCCCGGCCTCAAGGGGCTGCATGCGCTCGCGCGGTGTGCCCAGGACCTCGTCGGCTTCGACGTCCCCGCGGAGCGGATCATCCCCGTGGTGAACCGTGCTCCCCGCCGCCCGGCGCAGCGCGCGGAGTTCACGGCGGCATTCCACGGTCTGGTTCCCGCAGTCGTCCACCCGCCGGTCTTTTTGCCCGAACGCAACGGCATCGAAGCCGCCCACCGTGATGTCTCGCGTCTACCGGACGCGCTCTGTGGGCCACTCGGCGGCGCGGTGTCCCTGGCGCTGGAACGCCCCAGACGGACCTTCGACGTCGAGGGGCCACGCCGGGTCCGCCCCGGCTTCGGCTCCTGGACCGACCAGGACACGGCGGCCCGGTGAACCGCGCGCACGTCTCCGGCCATGATCGGCGCTCGGACGCGCCGAGGTTTGAGATCTCGCCGGCACGGGTACTGGTTCCAGCAGTGCAGGAGAGAAACCCGGATCGACCATGACCCTTGCCACCGAAGAACCCTCGCCGCTGCTGGAGATCGAAACCCTGGTCCAGGCACGGGCCAAGGACGCCGATCTCGACATGGCCGACCGTTCCGCCCGCGCGACGCTCAGCGGATTCGTGGACGACGCGCTCGTGCGATGGGCCGACGACCACCGTCACGGCCGCCGGCCTTTCGCGCTCGTCGACGCCGAGGCGGTCGCCGACCGGGTCCTGCGCAACCTGACCGGTTACGGCCCGCTCG
>CAZEAV010000332.1:0-3983 GCA_964510215.1 uncultured Iamiaceae bacterium | reverse complement strand
TGGCGTACTCGTCCAGCCCCGTTGTCTCCACGTCCAGCACGACCTCGGAGCACGCCTCGATGGCCGCTATGACCTCACGGAGTTCGTGGAGTTCCCAGACCCACCGCACCGACCGGGCGTCGAACCGATCCCCGCGCTCCAGAGGGTCCCGCATCTGCCCGTACTTCTCAACGGCCCCGGATTCGGCCGGAGACGGCCCATAATCGTCTGCTGGGGTAGTTACACCGGGCAGCGCGGGCTGGGCCGCCTCCGGGGCACTCGTCGGGCTCATCGGGCTGTCTCCACGAGGACGACCCGGCCAAGTTCACCGAGTGGGCACTGGTGGTCCTGCGGCTCGTGGTACATGAACGCCCAGTGCTGGTCGAACAGGGCGTTGGCGATCCGCCGGGCTATGGTCGCGTTCGGAGCCTCGATGGTGAAGTAGCCGTCCGGGTCGACCCCGGGCATTGTCGGGTGCTCCTCCTGCCGGTACTGCACGCCGAACGTGACGTAGTACAGGCGCGTTGTCACCCCCAGGCACTCCCGGGTGAATGGTATGCGGACGGTGTTGTCGTTGCTGGTCATCTTGTCTGGTCCTTTTCTAGTAGGTAGTTCTCATATGCCAGGTCTCGCTCCCACTGCGGGATGAGTTCTGGGTGCCGGGCTCGGAACCGGCGCCGGTACTCCATAAGCACCTTTTCCTTCTCGGTGTACAGGGGAATCTGCACCACCCGGATACGAGCCTCGCCGTCGCACAGCGGGCAGACCTCGCCGTTGCGCTGATCGGTTCCCGAGCCGTTGCAGGGTCCCGGGCAGACCAGGACGTACGACGCCTTTCTCAGGCTCTCGTACTGCTGTGGATTGCTGGTATCTATGGACTTCTCGGTCATTCGGCTACCGCCTTGATGTGGTCGAGCATCGCCGCCTCCAGGTCGGTGCGGTCGTGGTACGACTTGAGCAGAACCTCGTCAACGGTGCGCGGTGCCAGCACGGTCCAGATAGTCACCGGCCGGGTCTGACCCTGACGGTCAAGCCTAGCGCGTGCTTGAGTGATATCGTCCCGGCGCTCCGGTAGGGAAGCGAACACGGCGTGGCTGGCCGTCACCAACTCGTTCACCGCCAGGCTCATGGTGCGGGTCTGCGCGACCAGGATGATCCGGTCGTCGATGGAGCGGTCTCCGAACCGCTGCCTGATCTTGATCCGCTCCCCGTTGGGAGTGCCGCCGTCGATCTTCACGACCTCGGTGTCTTTGCTGGCCCCGGCTTGCAGCGCGCTCATCAGCCGGTCAATCTCGTGGCGGAAGTGGGCGAACACCACCACTCGCTTCTCGCCCGCCAGGGTGTCGTTGACGATGCTCTCCACGGTCTTAACCTTGGTCTGGCCGACGTCCACGACCGAGCCGTCGTCGGCCTTGAGGAACCCGCCGGTAATCTGCCGCAGGCGCATCAGTTGGGCTAGCCGGTTCGGCACCGAGGCCGCCTCGTCGCCGGTCAACTTGACCACCAGGTCGTCCACCATCTGCTGATAGGCCCGGGACTCGTTGCGGTCCAGGTCGATAGGCACCTGCACGTCGGTCACCGGCGGTAGGTCCAGAGCCTCGTCCTTGGTGGCCGTCGTGGCGTTCTGGGCCATGATCTGCTGCATCCGGTTGAGGTTCTTAAAGCCCACAATCTCCTTGCCCATCCAGCCGCCCATCTTGGCGTACTGGCTGCGGAACGAGCCGAAGGTGGCGTCACGCCGGGTGCCGTCGGGCTGCAAGGCTCCGAACGCCGTGGGCTCTAAGAACTTCCACTGGCCGAACACGTCCATCGGGCTGTGCGGCATCACGGTACCGGTGAGGATCACCCGACGTTTGACGGTCCGGGCCACCCGGGCCACGGCGCGGCTGGTGTTGCTGCCCGGCGACTTGAGCCGGTGCGACTCGTCGGCCACCAACAGGTCCGGGCCGAACGCTTTCACCGCCTCGGTCATCACGTCGGCCATCGTGCGGCTGCCCACCTGCCGACGGCTGCTGAACGAGTCGAAGTTGACCGCCAAGATCGTCAGGCCCGGGATACCCAGCGCTAGCCGGGCCAGCGGCTCGGAGCCCTTGCGCGCGGTAGCGTGCGCCTTGCTGATGTTCTTGATGTAGTCCCCGGCGCCTCGGGCACGCAGAGTCTCGGCCCGCTGCATGAGGCCGCCGCCCAACGCCTCGGCGTGCAGGTCGATACCGTTGCCGACGAACGTGGGCGCTTGGTTGACCCAGGAGTCAAGCGCGGCCAGCGGAGCCAGGACAAGCACCTTGGCGTGACCAGTCGGAGACTTGAGCGCTAGGAGGCTGGCGTAGTCCAGGACGACGGCGGTGTTATGGGTCGGCACCCACGACCGGGTGATGAGGTACTGAGCAGTCGGAGAGTCCACCGTCAGGCAACGGACCGTCTGCACGCCCATGTCCTCAGCCGACGTAATGTAGCGGCCCGAGTCACGCAGCCGACGCGGCTCCGTGGACTTGCGCGGCATCCGGAACGGGTCGAACTGCTCCGGCGTCCACGTCACCCGCCAACGACGGCCCTTGATCTCGCCATTCAGAGCCGCGTCGGACTCCTTGATCACCGCCCGCTCACCGAGCGAGCACGCCAGTTCGCGCACTCCCTCAGCCAACTCCTGACGAGTCGAGCAGAACTCCACATGGCCGTCGTCCTTCGACACCGTGCCGTCGGAGTCCATCAGTCCACGCAACAGGTCCAGCCGACGCGACGCCGCCGAGCGCAGGTAGGTCTGCGGTACGTGCTTGTTGCCGTACAGCCCCATGTCACGCAGCACCTTGCCCAACTGATCGAAGGAACCACGGCCCATACCAAGCGTGACCACGCCGGTCCGCTTGTCCACGCTCTGCGAGGAGAACATCGGCAACTGGGCCTTGACCCACTCCACGTCCTCCTGACCAACGCTGATCCGAGGGGCGGCGCTGGTTCCGTCACCGAGCCAGTAGCCCAGCAGGTACGGGTCCAACGGAAGCACCGGCTCCATCGCGTCAGGCCGGAACGCCCCGGCCATCTCGACGCGGTGGTTGGCCCCGCCATCCGAGTCGCGGAACAGTGTCTTGACGATCGTCACAGTGTCCCGGACCTCGAACTGCGGCTTCTTGTGGTCACGCTGCAAGACGCGCCCCACCTTGGACTGGTACTGAGCCCGACGCCGGGCTCGTCGGTCCTCGGTCACCCAGAGGTGGTCCTCGTCGCAGACAACCTGAGTGCCGTCCGAGAACGTCAGCCGCCAGCAACGAGCCTCATACGGATCGTGCGCGATGACCGTCGTCGGCTTGCCGTAGGCGTCGATCACCTTGTCACCGGTACGCAGGTCACCCATCGTCGTCCAGCCGGACGGAGTGGGAACCTCAGTGTCGAGGCGCAGACCCTTGCCAAGCCCCGGGTCGAACAGCAGGGCGTGGACCCCCTTGTTCTGGATCATGTCGCGGAGCCCCTTGCGCTGGTGCTGGAAGCGGGTGGGCCCGGCTGGCGTGAAGGTCGCCATGCGTGGTCTCCTTAGTGTCTAGTGGTCGCTTGCGGGTTGCTCCCCTGAACCTTACTATCCTCTAGCCCGGGTTGTCAAGCGCCCAGTTGAATTACATTCCCCAGAAACATTCCCCAATCCATACCCCCGGAATACCCCCTATAAGGGGGTATTACCGGGGGGTTTATGTGGTAATAGGGAATGTGAGGGAATCTTCCAAAAACTGGATCAGAATTTCAATGTTTGACTTGTCTAATAACGGCTTGATATTGCGTGTTGCGAGTGGAGCCCGTCTTACGGACCTTCCCGGCGTCCAGCAGAGCCTTGATCGCCGTCCGTTGAGTCTCGTCCCCGAGGCCGCCCATACCGGCGTTGGCGAACCACTTGGCCCGAGGCCACCAGCCGTCGTGCTGTTGCAGAGTCTTGAGCAACTTTTTGAGTTCGTCCGGCCCGATGGCCGGAGGACGGCCACCGCCTCGCTTGGAGTCGTTACTGGCCGCCGGGTTGTCGG
>CAZEAV010000331.1:2868-3986 GCA_964510215.1 uncultured Iamiaceae bacterium | reverse complement strand
GGCGGGCCCGCTCGCACCGTCGAACTTCTGGCGGAGCAACGCGTGGAGCTTCTTGGATTGCGCGCCGGTCATCATCGGCTCACTCTCCGCCTGCGGCTCAGCCGGCGCCCCGTCCGTGCCGCCGGGGCAGCTACGGTGCACGTAACGCGATTCGCCCGCAGCGCCACGGATCAGCGGGTCCTCCCCCCACGGCTGCCCACACCGCGAACAGGTGCGGCCGTCCTCCTGGGCGGTCCTGGGAGTCACCCCGGTCGCGGGGACCGGTGCCGCCGCGTTCGCTCGACGCTGTGCCGGCGCCGCCGGCGCTTCGGCCTGCTCTCTGATAGCCGGCGCCGGGCCAATCGCAGCCTGCTCAGGCACCGGATCGAACGCCGGAGCGTCCTCAGAGGTGGTGGGGGGCACGCCAGCGCCGAGCGCTCCCCCGCTGCCGGACTGCAGTAGCGCTGCCGGGGCGACGTCGAGGTCCAGGACGGGCACCGCGAACTTGTGCGTCTTCCCCTCCCTGAGCACCTTGCGTTGCTCCAGGCGCAGCCGGGCGGGGAGCATCTGCCCACGGGCAGCAGCAGCGGTCGCGACTTCGACGGCGCCGCCGATCTCCACGGCGGCGTAATAGCCCTGGGTGTCGACCCGCCAGACACCGAGCCCGGGCAGGTCAGGGAGGATGACCGAAAGGCGCGTGTGGATTGAGCATGCCCGGTTGGCTGGGTCACAATCACACGGGCAGTCGCGCAGCACGTCGCGCACCCCGTCGCACCGTTTGAGGCAGCCGCCCCCTGACCATTGTTCATACCACTGGGAGAAGGCCATGTCGGTCGGTGGGACGATCACCTCGAGGACCGACGCCGCGGTGGTGGTCTGCCACTGGCCTTCCATCTCGGGCCACGGCTCCGCGGTGCCGCCGAACAGGTCGGCAGCCGATCGGATCACCTGCTCGTCGCGGGCGGTGAGCCGAAAGGTGGTGAGCTTGCGGGGGCGGCGGATCGGTTTGCCGTTCTTGGAGGTGGCGGCGACGGTGTCACCGATCCGGATGCGGCCGATCTCCCGGATGCGACGTTGTAGGTCGACGATCGGCATTTCAGGCCACCTCCATGAGCGGGTTCGACATGACCTGCTTGGAG
>CAZEAV010000331.1:1751-2858 GCA_964510215.1 uncultured Iamiaceae bacterium | reverse complement strand
GAGTCCTCTGTCACCCACCGGTGGGCCTCCAGGACGTGGAGGAACGCGTCGTGGACGGGGGCGTCGCAGCGCATCGGGTACGCCTCTGCGTGTCCGGGGGTGAGGTGCAGGACGAGGCCGGTGTCGACTTCGGGGACGGGGACGGCCCGGGCGCGTTCGGCGGGGCCGAGGAGGTAGTAGCGGCGCCGGAACTTCTCGAACCGGCGGGGTCGCCACACGGCGGCGCATTCGGCGTGCCGGTAGGCGGCGAGCTGCAGGGCGACCTGTTCGGGGTAGGGGCCGGTCTGTCGACCGCGGCTGTCGGTTTCCTTGCGGGTGGTCTTGTAGTCGACGATGAATCGGACGCCGTCGATCACGGCGATGGCGTCGAGGGTGCCGGCGTAGCCCCACTGGGGTGAGTAGACGGTGACCTCGGTCGCCTCGAAGCTGGGGCTGAACCGCTGGAGCCAGCGGTCGAACTGGTCGAGGAATGGTGCGACTTCGTCGTCGACGTCGGGGCGGATCCCGGTGAGGGCGTATTCTTCGCAGGCGTCGTGGACGGCGCTGCCGAGCTCGGCTGCGGATCGTTGCCCGGCGGGTCGGCGGTAGCGGGCACCGGCGAGCCAGCGGGCGGTCTCTTCGGGGCCGTCTTCGGCGATCCGGACGGGGAGTGAGTCGACCGCTTTGACGGCGGCGGCGGCGGTTTCGTTGGCGGCCCAGTAGACGAGGGCCGGTTTGTCGAGCGCGCCGATGATGGTGGTGACGGACCAGAGTCGCTGGTCGTCGGCGGCTGGTTGGGCGGTGTCGTCGGGGGCTTGGCCGAGCTCGTCGCTGTCCGGCCGGGTTGGGGTGGCGGTGGGGCTCATCTACTGTGCGGCTCCTGTTTGTTGGTGATGTGTGAGAGTTCGGTGTCGTGGGTGGGCCGGTCCGCGTGGAGTCGGTCGACCTCGGCGTCGATCTGCCGGGCCCGCTCAGCGATGGACGGTGCGACCGCCACTGCGGCGAGGGCCAGGGCGGCGAGGATCAGCAGCAGCCCGATCACTGGTCGTCCTCGATCAGGACCTCGACCGTGTCTCGGTCGTGGGGGTCATGCACCGGCCACGGCTCACCGGGGGTGCCCCGGTCCGT
>CAZEAV010000331.1:0-1741 GCA_964510215.1 uncultured Iamiaceae bacterium | reverse complement strand
GGACCTGGGCGCCGCCCTTGGTGCGGCACCAGATCGCATACACCGGAGCGTCGGTGTCGGGCAGAGTGCGGCCTGGCAGCTCGTGCAGCGGCACCCGCTCGGTGCGCGCCTCCGTCAGCGGGACGAGCCGGTAGCCGTGGGCGAGGTGATCATCACCGGCCCGGTCGCGCACGTCGCGCCACCACTCAGCGTCGGTGACGTACGCGGAGGTCGCCGGGCTCCACCCGGAAACCAGGGTGCACAACTCGATCGCGCCGCCCCGTTCCAGGTGGTCGATGATCTCCGACACTGTGGGCGGGCGGGGCACGACCTCGTCCGCCAGCATGAGCAGTAGAGCGCCGTACCCGTCGCCATGGATGTGTCGCGCAATCTGTCGGATGCGTTCCACTGGGTCATCGGCCAGGGCCGTGGGCTGGGTAGTCTCGGCGCGCTTGCGCGCCCCGGAGTTGCTGGCCGGGGTCATGCTGCGTCCTCTCGGTCTCGGTCGTGGGGGTCATGCACCGGCCAGCCGTCGCGGTGGTCGTCACGGTCTGCGATGAGGGCCACGAGCGCGCAGGCCACGACCCCGACCGGGATGGCGATCAGCCACGGGATCAACTGGGACCAGTCGATGCTCACTGGTCGGCCCACTCTCCGCGGCCGGCGTGGGCGTCGATTCTGTGGGCGCGGGCGAAGGCGTCGTCTCGGGCGGTGATGCGGCGGCGATCGCTGCGGCGGCGTCGACCTGAGAGGATCAGGCCGACAGCGGCAGCGGCGACAGCGGCGCCCGCGAGGATGGTGAGCATTGGTCTGTCCCTTCTGATGATGCAGTTGGGCCAGCGGCAGGACCGGAGGGGAGGATGGACAGCCCCTGCTCCAGTCCTGCCGCCGACGGACTAGCCACCCACCGACCCGGGAGGGAGTGCGGTCGGTGAGTGGCAGCACGCACCCCTGATGACAGAGGCCAGCCCGCTGACTGCGATGGCTGGGTGGTTGCGTGCGATCTGGTGGTCATGGGGTGGCCGGCTCCTCGGCGAGGGCGGCGAGATCGACGGCCAGCTCCAGGAGGCACTGGTGGAGCTCCCGGGTCTGGTCGACGGTCATCCCGATCCATGTGACGGTGAGGTCACCGGTGGACACGGTGGCGTGACCTCGCCCGTGGCGGTCGAGGTGCGCCTCGGCGACCATGGGGCCCGCCCCGACGGTGGAGTGCACCGCGGTCACGCGGATTCCTCGGTGATGTCGAGCCAGCGGAGCAGGGCGACTCGGGGCACGACGACGCGGCGGCCGACGCGGCGGACGTCGATGTCGCCGGCGGCGATGTGCCGGTCGAGCTCGGCGACTGAGACGCCGCTGACCTTGGCGGCGTCTCGGCGGGAGTAGGCGATCGGGGTGAGGGTGGCGGCCTCGGTCACGACGCCACCTCGGCGGGCGGGTCTGCGAGTAGGGCGACGGTGGGGACCCGGAGCGCTTCGGCGAGGGTCTGCACCATGCCGGGGCGGACATTCGGGGAGCCGGACTCCATCGAGGAGATGCGGCCCTGGGAGACCCCGGAGACGCGGGAGAGTTCGGACTGGGTGAGGCCGGAGCGTTCGCGGATAGCTCGGAGCGCTGGGCCGTTGATCCGTGTTGCCATGTCGGGCACTCTATCCAATAGGTATGGATAGGTCAAGGGTGTCCGTCTTCGGATAGCGGATAGTCGGCCTGGCCTGGGATGATGACCGGAGTGAGGCGACGGCGACGGTGTCGTTCATGAGCTGAC
>CAZEAV010000330.1:0-3993 GCA_964510215.1 uncultured Iamiaceae bacterium | reverse complement strand
TCGTCGGACAGATACCGACCCTCGGCCACCTTGATCGGGTCGACCTCACCGATCAGATCGGCGATCGTGGTGTCCGGCGTGGCCAACTTCTCGGAGAACCGTGTCGAACGGTGCACCCAGTCGATACGGGTCTCGTCGCCGTGCTCGGCAATCAGGTCCTTCGCATAGCGTGACACCGGCTGATACGGGTCGTCGTTGATCTCGGACCCGGCGATCACCGGCGACCATTCGTCCAGCAAGTCCACCAGCGAGCGGATGATCCGGGTCTTCGCCTGCCCGCGCTCGCCCAGGAACACCACGTCGTGCCCGGCCAGAAGCGCGTGCTCGAGCTGAGGCAGCACCGTGTCGTCGTAGCCGGCGACACCGGCCACGAGCGGCTCCCCGGCGCGGATCCGCTTGGCCACGTTGCGCCGCAGCTCGGTCTTCACCGGAACCGAGGTCCAGCCAGAAGTACGCAGTTGCCCCAGGTTCGCCGGACGGATGGGTTGCTCGGGAGGGTCCGTGAAAGCCATGGCCCGCACGCTACCGCCGCAGTCCGACGACGGCGCCCGGCCCGGCGGTGCAGCCGCGGTCGGGTGGCGGGCCGGGGCGTTCCGCCGACGCGGCCGCGACCTGACCCGATCCGGCTAGGTTGCTCCTCGCGATGTCCGCACACGGCGATCCGGAAGCCCTCGACCTGTCGGGCCGTTGGCGGGTCGGTGTCGCGGACGAGGAACTCCGCCGCGTCTGGTACGACCACGATTTCGACGACTCGGCGTTCTCGAACATCGACGTGCCCGGGCACTGGCGGTCACACCCCGACTTCGCCGACAACGACGACCCGCTGCTGTACCGCCGGCGATTCTCGACCGTGCGCGCGCACCCGGGCACCCGGAGTTGGCTGGAGTCGGCCGGCATCTGCGCGCAGGGTGATCTCTGGCTGGACGGAAACTACCTGGGCAACACCGACGGCGCCTGGGTCCCCCACGCCTTCGAGGTGACCGAACAGCTCGCCGCCCGACGCGACCACACCCTCGGCGTCGAGGTCGCCAGCCCGCCCCTGGGTGACCCGGATGCCAAGCGGGGCCTGTTGGGAACCTGGCAGGACGGACCCTATGTCGAGCCCGGTTGGAACCCGGGCGGCATCTGGCGTCCGGTGACGATCAGGCGCACCGGACCGGTCGCCGTCATCGGGCACCGCGTGGTGTGCACCGCGGCGACGGCGGCCCGGGCGACGGTGACGTTCGCCTGCACGCTCGACGCCGTCGAACAGACCGAGGTGACGATCTCCTCGACGGTCGGCGACACCGATCACGAGGAGCGCCACACCCTCGCCCGAGGGGCGAACGAGGTGCAGTGGACGGTGGATGTGACCAATCCCGAGCTGTGGTGGCCGGCCGAACTCGGGGACCAGCCGCTCACCCGCGCGACGGTGGCCGTGCTCACCGACCACCGTCTCCGGAAACCCCGGGACCCCGAAGGTGGCCCGGGCGGTGGCGGCGACGACCAAGCAGCGCGCGTCAGCGACACCTTCACCCGCCGCATCGGCCTGCGTCGGGTGAGGTTGGACGACTGGATCTGCACCGTCAACGGCGAGCGGTTGTTTCTGCGTGGCGTCCTGGTGGGCCCGGTCGCCCAGGATCTGGCCCGCGCCCCCGAAGCGGCGTTCACCGACCAGGTCGCGGCGGCACGCCGGGCGGGCGCCAACCTCATCCGGGTCCATGCACACCTGAGTCGCGACGAGCTCTATGACGCCGCAGACGAAGCCGGCATGTTGATCTGGCAGGACCTGCCGCTGTTCAGGTCCCAGCACCGGAGTGTGCGCAAGCTCGCCATCCGGACCGCGAGGTGCGCGGTCGAGAGCCTCGGCGCCCACCCGAGCATCGTCATCTGGTGCGCGCACGACGATCCCGACGGTGCCGAACGCGCGTCCGACGGCCGAGGGCACGCCCTCGCCAGGCGCTTCGCGGCACATGAGCTGCCCAACTGGAACCGGTCGGTGCTGGATCGTGTGGTGAAACGCACGCTCCTCGCCGCCGACCCGTCCCGCCCGGCCATCGGCTCCTCGGGAACGTGGCCCCACCCGCCGACCCTCACCGGCACCGACACCCATCTGCATCTCGGTTGGTCCGGAGGGGAGGCCGCCGACCTCGACCGGCTCGCCCGGGCGGTTCCCCGCGCGGTGCGCTTCGTGCAGGTGACTCCCAGCCCCTCCCTGCCCCTGGAGGCGACACCCGTCGGCGAGGCCACCTGGCCCGCCATCGACCTCGACGAGATCGTTGCGGGTAGCGACGTCGACGCCGACGTGCTCGGCCGGCGCCTCCCCCCGGACGCGTTCGACGACTTCGACCAGTGGCACCGGGCATCGCTGAACTACCAGGCGCAACTCATCCGCACCCAGATCGAGACGTTGCGGCGGCTCAAGTACCGACCCACCGGTGGTTTCGTGGTGGCGCACCTGCAGGACGAGCGCCCGATCATGGCACCGTCGCTCGTCGACCACACCGGCACGGTCAAACCGGCCCATGACGCATTTGCGGCCGCGTGCGCACCCGTCCTGGTCACGCTGAGCCCGTGGCCGGTGTGTCTGCACCCGGGCGAGGAGTTGCGTTGTGACGTGCACGTGGTCAGTGACCTGCGGGCGACGTTGCACGAAGCTCGCCTGGGGGTCCGTCTGCGCTGGTCCGGTGGTGAGGAACGTTGGACCTTCGGCGGCGAGCTGCCCGCCGATTCCTGTATCCGGGTCGGACAGATCCGTTTCGAGGTTCCCGACGGGGTCGACGCGGTCAGCGCGGCGCTGCACCTTTCCGCGACCGGACATCGCGCCGAGAGTCACTACCGCGTGCCGGTTCACCGTCACTGACCCGAGCGGGGCGCGGACCCGGGTGAGACTTGACCCCGGCGATTCGTGCGGCGCTAGCGTCGCTGGCACGGCGCCCCGGTCCTTCGTGACCACCGGGCCGACCACTCCACTACCGCCGACCCGGAGGGTCCGTACCCTTACATGTCGCAAATCACGTCGTCGACGAATGTCCGCAGTCGCCCGCCGGTGACCGGTTCCGCGGTCCACCTCGCCAAACGCAAGCGGGCGCCCTACCCGATCGAGTTCTACCGATCCTCGCTCGGCAAGAAGTACGTGATGGCCATCACCGGCCTGATCGGGCTGAGCTTCGTGCTCCTGCACATGATCGGGAACCTGAAGATGTACATCGGCCCGGCGGACTACAACCGTTATGCCGACTGGCTCCGGGAACTCCTGGTCCCGTTCTTCCCCCGCACGATCACCCTGTGGTTGCTCCGCGGCGGCCTGATCATCGCCCTGGTCCTGCACGTGCATGCCGCGGTCACCCTGACCAGGCAGAACCGCGACGCACGACCGGTCCACTACCACTCCAAACGCGACTACGTCGCTGCGGACTATGCCAGCCGGACGATGCGCTGGAGCGGCGTCATCGTGGGCTTGTTCATCATCTGGCACCTGTTCGATCTGTCCTGGACCGGCACCGGGTACCACTTCATGCGGGGCGACGTGTACCAGAACGTGGTGCACAGTCTGGACCGCTGGCCGGTGGCGCTGATCTACATCGTGGCGAACATCGCCCTGGCGTTCCACCTTTATCACGGAGTGTGGAGCCTGTTTCAGTCGATGGGATGGAACAACCCGCGCTTCAACCAGTGGCGTCGCGGCGCCGCCGTGGTATTCGCGGTAGGGATCTGCGGCGCCAACATCTCGTTCCCGATCTCCGTGCTCGCCGGCGCCGTCCACCTGGCCTGAGGAGCTGAGTGACATGAGTGACATAAAGCTGGATTCCAAGATTCCCGACTACCCGCTCACCGAGATGTGGGACCGGCACAAGAACGACATGAAGCTGGTCAACCCGTCCAACAAGCGCAAGTACACGATCATCGTGGTCGGCACCGGATTGGCCGGCGCGTCGGCAGCCGCGACGCTCGCCCAGCTCGGCTATCACGTCAAGGTCTTCACCTACCACGACTCGCCCCGCCGGGCGCACT
>CAZEAV010000329.1:0-4002 GCA_964510215.1 uncultured Iamiaceae bacterium | reverse complement strand
TCAAGGACATGTTCATCTGTGGTGGGTTCAATGCCTACCCGGCCGAGATCGAGAGCCTGCTGCTCGCCCACCCCGACATCGCCCAGGTCGCGGTGGTCGGGGTGCCAGACGAGCGCATGGGGGAGGTGGGTGCGGCTTTCGTCGTGCCGGTCGCCGGACGCAGCGCCAACCCCGATGGCATCCTGGTCTGGGCCAGGGACGAGATGGCCAACTACAAGGCCCCGCGATCGGTTCGCGTCGTGGAGACGTTGCCGACCAACGCGTCGGGCAAGGTACTCAAGTACGAGCTGCGAGAGCGACTGGAATCGGAACGGACGTGAGCGACGATGATGAGACCGAACCCGTGAGCGCTCAGCACGTCGCGGTCGACGGCGAGGGGATCGGGCCGCGTGCGGTCGACGGGCGCGTGCCGGGCCGCCGGGGTATGGCAACCCGCCAGCGTCTGCTCGCCTGCACCGGGGCGATCCTGCGCACCACCGCGTACCGCGACCTCAAGGTGGTGGACATCGCCCGGGAGGCGGGAACCTCACCGGCGACGTTCTACCAGTACTTCGCCGACGTGGAATCCGCGGTGCTGGTGCTGGCCACTCAACTCTCCGACGAAGGTGAACGTTTCGCCGAGCTGATCGGTTCGACGACCTGGCGGGGCCGCGACGGCTTCACGGTCGCCACCGAATTGGCCGACGCCTACCTCGAGTTCTGGGAGACGCACCGGCCGCTGCTGAAAGTGATCGACCTCGCCACGTTCGAAGGAGACAAGCGGTTCCGGGACGTCCGCACGTCGTACCTGGCGTCGACCGCGCAGGCGTTACGGACCGCAGTCGCCGACATGCAGTCCCAAGGTCGACATTCCGATGCGGTGGACCCGGCCGCGATGGCCGGCGTGCTCGTTTCGATGCTCGTGAACGTGGCGGCGCATCGGCGGGGCCTGGAGGACTGGGGCGTCCAGACCGAAGCGCTGCGTGACGCAATGGCCCGGATCATCTTCTGGGCGGTCAGTGGGCAGAAGCCCCGCCAGGAGGCATGAGGGGCCCGCCGGGCGTGAACGACTCGGGTGTGTTGCGGTGCATTGCCAGCAGAGTGATGTCGTACGCCAGCTTGGTGGCACCGGCGATGACGAGCGGCCATCCAAAGCTCGTGGCCGACAACAACGCACCCGCAGCGAGGGGCGTCGCCGCGGACGCCAGGCTGCGGGGCACGTTGGTGACACCGGCGGCCGCCGCCCGCTCGGATACGGGCACCACCGCCATGACGAACGCCTGGCGGGCGGGCTTGTCCATCTGGGCGAACAGTGCGCGGCCCAGCAACAGCACGATCGCCAACGGCGCGCCGGGGGCGAACGCGGCGCCGATCAACATGAGGTTCGCCGGAATGTGGGTGTAGGCCATCGTGCGGATCATGCCGATGCGACGGGCGAGAGCCGGTGAGCCCAGTTGGGAGCAGGCGCCGAGCAGACCGGTTGCGAAGAACACGGCCGCCATCTGGGTGGCACTCAGGCCGAACCGCAGGTGCAGCCACAGCACCAGCAGCGAGGTGACGACGAAGCCACTCCCGGCGGAGTCGATGCTGAACAGGGCGGCGAGCTGCACCACGATCCGCCGGGACCCCGCCAGTGCGGCGCGCCGACCGGCGGTTCCCGGTCGGTCCGCTGATCGGGGCCCGGTGCCGTCGGAGGGCAGGGAGCGGTACAGCACCAGCACGGCCACGCCGACGAGCCCATAGGCGACGAACGCGAAACGTTCAACGCTCACCGGCGCCCAACCGCCTGCGTGGGCGATCCGGTCGGGAACGCCGCTCACCAGTGCCCCGAGCGCGCCGGCGAACACCGCGGCGAGGTTGTAGATCGCATAGGTGCGGGTGCGCCGATCATCGGTGACCCGGCCCGCGAGGTAGGCCTGCTCGGTCGGCAGGAACACTGACACGTCGCCCGAAGAGGGGTTCAGCGTACCGACGACCGCGATCACGACGAGCGGCCAGAACGCGGTGACCGAAGCGAACGCCACGCCGGTCGCGATCATCAGCACGCACGCGGCGAGGAGCAGCCGGGGGAGGGTGGTGCGGCGCGAGAAGAACCCGAAAACGAGGGTCAGGGTCGCCGACCCGATGAGGGTACCGGTGACAATCGCGCCCACTTGGAAGGGGGAGAAGCCCAGTCGGGTCAGATACCGGGCCAGCAGGACGCTGACGAATCCGTCCGCGAACCCTCGGAGGCCCCGCCCCAGGACCACGCGTCGCACCTCGCGCACCTCCCGACGTTACTGACCCGGAGGCGTCCGCGGGGTCCGCGGGTACGCAGGGTGAACGGTCAGGCGATGTGGGCTTCGGCGAAGCGCTCCATGGACATGCGGACGTGATCGGCGTCGTAGCCGTACCGATCGTTCTGCGGCGACCGGGTCAGCCAGGGTGCCTGCATCACGCCCGACACGCCGAGGTCCTCGAAGCGGGCGTAGAGGTCCTTGTCCGGCCGGGCGGCGAGCGCGGCGATGATCTCGAAGGGTTGATCGGCACGACCGGCTTCGGTGCGCAGCCGTTGCATCTCGGCGAGCATCGTCTCGAGTTCTTCGGGCCGGGCGCTCGCTGCGGGAATCCAGCCGTTGCCCATCGTCGCGGCGCGGCGCATCGCCGGTTTGGAGTTCCCGCCGACGAGCACCGGTACTGGGCCGTCGGGCACGGGGCGCACGGTGAGGCGGTCAAAATCGTAGTGGTCGCCGTGGTAGCTCACCGGCTCGCCGGTGAACAGCAGCCCCAACGCTTCCAGCATCTCGTCGAGACGCTTGCCACGGTTGGCGAAATCCTGGCCGGTCTGGGCGAATTCGTCGGCACACCATCCCGCCGCGACGCCGAGCGCGGCGCGGTTTTGGGAGAGGACCGCAGTGGTGGCGACGGCTTTGGCCACGGTGAACAGGTCACGCGCCGGCGCCACATAGATGTTGGTGGTGAACCGGATGCGCGACGTGAGCTGCGCCATGGCCGAGATCAGCACCCACGGGTCGGGCCAGTGCATGTCCGCGGTCCACATCGGTTTGCCGTCGGGCGTGTAGGGGTAGGTGGCCTCGAGCGCGTCGGAGAAGAACAGGTGGTCGGGGAGCGCGACGCCGGCGAACCCGAACTCCTCGGCGCACCGGGCGGCTTCGAGTTGCACGTCGGTGTCCAGGAATGCGATCGATGCCCAGTAATCCACGCCGGAACCCTAGTGAGGTCTGCGCGGTCGGCCCGCCGTGGCCGTGCCGGTTCAGCCGTCGATCGAGTGACTCAGCCGTGGTCGGTGTCGGGCGGCATGGTGCCCCGACGATCCGCTTGGCATTGCGACCGCGACCTGGGATCGGGCGTGGCGCTGCGGCTTACAACGATGGCAAGCTTGCGGGTGGCGGTCTGTCGGTGGGTCCGCGGGGTCGTGGTCAACATCGGATCGGTCTTTGGCCGGGCCCGGATGCATCTGCCCGCCGAGATGGCGGGGTCGATCGTGGTCGACCGGCCGGGCCGGCTGCTGCCTTCGGGCGACATGATCCATTTGGGCGGTCCGATGGTCGGTTCGGTTCGGGGCATTGTCGGTGGTGGTGGCGTTGGCCGGTCAGGTGGTCACCCGATGGGGTGGTCCAGTGGGGGATCTGGTGCTCATCCAGGGTCATCGTCCAGCCGGTGCGGTGGGTGACGCCGTGGTGGTGGCGGCACAACGCCACGAGGTTCGCGAGGTCGGTCGGGCCGCCTTTGTGCCAGTCCCACACATGGTGGTGATCACACCAGTTCACTGGCGCGTCGCAACCGGGGAAGGTGCAGCCGCCGTCGCGGATGGCGATGGCGCGGCGTTGGGCGATGGTGGCGAGCCGGTGGGAGGATGCGCCGACAGGCGTATCCGACCAATAAGTACAGTGGCCTTTTCGCCAAGCGAAGCTTGGTGAATGACAACCGTGAGCCGGACGAGATGAGACCCGTCCGCGCAGCCGCTCGTGGCCGACGTCGACGGGGATGCCCATGTGGTCGACCATCACCGCCCACAGATCC
>CAZEAV010000328.1:2997-4008 GCA_964510215.1 uncultured Iamiaceae bacterium | reverse complement strand
CCTCCGACCTTCGGTATCGGAACCGGCGGGCGGTACGACCGAAGCTGGTGGTACTCCAGGGCGGTCGGCGACCACCCCTGCACGGGCGACGGCTCAAGCGGCGCCGGGTGGCAGCGGTGCTGGCCCTCGTGACCCTGACTGCGGTCGCCGTGTTGGGCATGGGTGCCGTGTTCGCGGTCGTCGATGCGGCTTCCCAGCCGTCGGCGCCCCGGCCGGCCGTGGCGTCCGGTACGCAGACAGCCGGTTCCCGGGCCGGGCCGGTGATCGTGGTGCAGGCAGGAGACACGCTGTCCTCCATCGCCCGGGAGCTCCAGCCCCGCGGGAACACCTCGCACCTGGTCGATCGCCTCGAGGCGCTTCACGGCCCGGGGCCGTTGCAGGCCGGAGACCGGCTGCCGGTGGGTTCGTTGCATCTGGCCGCCGGGCAGTGACGTCGGGCGCGACGGTGGCGGTCCCACCCACCGGGCGCGGTACCGTTTCTGGGGTGCAGTGTCCCCGGTGCGGTGCCGACGACGACAAGGTGCTGGATTCGCGCAGCGTGGACGAAGGTCGCGCGATCCGGCGACGCCGGACGTGCCTCGCGTGTGCGCACCGGTTCACGACGTTCGAACGGATCGAGTTGGCGGATCTGATCGTGGTGAAACGCTCCGGCGACCGTATGGGCTTCGACCCCGATCGGATCGTCGCCGGGGTGCGGGCCGCGTGCAAGAACCGGCCGGTCTCCGACGATGCGATCACCGCGCTGACGCTGGGGATCGAGGAACGGGCCCGAACCGAAGGTGTGGGCGTGCTCTCTACCGAACGGATCGGTATCGAGGTGCTCGACGGTCTCAGAGAGCTCGACGAGGTCGCCTACCTGCGGTTCGCGAGCGTGTACAAGGAGTTCTCCGACGCAGCCGATTTCGCCCGCGAGGCCCGGCTGCTCACCAAGTCCACCAATCCCAAGGCGCACTGAGCCAGCGCGTCGCCGGGCGCGCACCTCAGGTTCAGCCTCGTCGGTCGGCGACGTAG
>CAZEAV010000328.1:0-2987 GCA_964510215.1 uncultured Iamiaceae bacterium | reverse complement strand
ACGTAGCGGGTGATCAGGTCCCGCCCGTCGTGGAGGATGCGATCGAGACGGAAGGGGCGGGGAGCGACCGGTGGCGTGCCATGGGATGCCCGTGCAGACGGGCCGGCTGCCAGCATCGGTCCGATCGTCCAGGACCATTCGTCCACGATGTCGGCCTCGATGAGTTGACCGTTCAGCGTCGGCCCTCCCTCACAGACCACGCATCGCACCGAGCGTCGCCCGAGGTCGGCGAGCACGGCGGTGGGGTCCACGGCGTCGGATCCGAGCTGGACGATCTCGGCCACCGGTTCGAGTGCGGCCACCCGCTCCGCGGGTGCATCGGTGACGGTGTAGATCAGGGGTTTTCGGTGCGGGTCGGAGAACAGGCGTGCGCCCGGATCGAGCGTGCAACTCCGCGAGATCACCGCCAGGCGGGCCGGCAGGTCACGGCCCGCACGGTGCCGGGACTCGATGTGGGCGTCGGGCACGCGTACCGGTCCGTAGTTCTCGGCGCGCATCGTGCCGGCCCCGACGAGCACGATGTCCGCGGCGCTCCTCAGGGCGTGGAACACCTCGTGGTCGGCCGTGCCTCCGATGCCCCCGGATCGCCCGGTGAGTGCGGTGGCGCCGTCCGCGGTGGTCGCCATGTTCACGATGAGCCACGGACGACCCTCCACCGGCTCGCGTGCATCGGAGAGGGTGAGATCCTCGGCGTCGACGTCCTCGTGATGGACCGGGAAAAGTTGCTTCATCGCCCCGAATGTAGGGGAAGTTCCGCGTGGTCGCCGCCGAATCACACCCATGTCATTTCGGTTACGAACGCCGCGGGGACTTCAGGGATCACGTCGATGCGCCGATGAAGTGGCAGTGGCGCGCGGCCGGAAATCGCACGCCGGGCAGGCACTTGGACAGACTCAGGGGGGCCCGGGAGATGGTCAAGCCGTTCGCGGAACGCAGCGCGAAGATCGCCGTAGCGTTCATCCGGGGTGCGCGGCGTCCCCAGACCCTGCCGACCCAGTTCCGGGAGATGGCCTCGGGTGTGGTGGCAGGTGCGTTGTATCCCTTCGGCTATTCCGACGCCGGCCCCGGTGGCCGGGTCAGCGCCTGCTCGACCCCTCAGCCCTCGACGACTCCGGTGCTGCTGGTGCACGGGTACATGGCGAACAAGTCCAACTGGTACTTCGTGGAACGGGCGTTGCGTCGGGTCGGCTTCGACGGCATCCACGCGATGAACTACCGGGCCCGGCACGCCGAGGTCGACCAACTGGCCAGGGTGTGCGTACTCCGGGCGCACGAGGTGATGGCGGCCACCGGCGCCGATCGCATCCATCTGCTGGGCCATTCGCTCGGCGGGCTGATCATCCGGCGCGCCGTGCAGCGTTTCGGGCTGGACGAGGCCGCTTCGGTCGTGACGATCGCGTCGCCGCACGGAGGTGTGGACTTGGCCCGATTCGGCGCGCTGACCGGCAGCAGGAACGCGATTGCCTCGGAGCTCAGGCCGGGATCGGCGTTCCTCCGTCAGATGTGGGCAGAGACCCATCCGATGCCCGACACGCGGTTCGTCGCGTACTACTCGAACCTGGATCTCCTCGTCCCGGGCCGCCGGGCGATGATCCTGGAGCCGGACCTGGGCGCGACGAACATCCTCATGAAAGATCACGGGCATCTGTCGGTGATGTTGGCGTCGTCGCTGGCGGGCTCGATCGCACACGAATTGGCCGCGATCGAAGGACTGCCAGGGTTCGGCCACCCCGTCAGCGGCCTGCCGACACCGGCGGTACCCGCCCCGTCGGCCCCCGCAGCATCATCGACGAACCGCCGGTCCCGACAAGCCGCCACCAAACGTCGCGCCTGACGTGGCTGCGGAGCCGCCAGGCGGAGCAGCGTTACCGAATTGCAGCGATGGCGAAGCCCGAGTGAGTAGACGGCGGAGCCGTCGCCCGAACTCGAAGGCAGCACAGCCGCCAGGCGGAGCAGCGTTACCCGGTCTAGCGGTGGCGAAGCCCGAGTGAGTAGACGGCGCAGCCGTCGCCCGAACTCGACAGCAACACCGCGTCGTAGGGCTGCGGAGCCGCCAGGCGGAGCAGCGTTACCCGGTCCAGCGGTGGCGAAGCCCGAGTGAGTAGACGGCGGAGCCGTCGCCCGAACTCGAAAGAAGTACTGTGGAAAGCCGGCGGTTCTTCCCCAGCGTCGTCCACCGCCAATCCACCGGGCAGGCCCCGAAATTCACAGGGTTGTGCCACTATCGTTCCACAGGGTCGGACTCCTAGGGTGGAAGCGTGTCATGGTCCTGCGGCGCGAGCATCCGGAAGAGCTCGAGATGTTCAGGATCCGAACCGATCGGAACGTCCTGTGAGGGAAGCGGCAGCGTCGCCGCGAGTGCTAATTATCGCGAACCCCCTTGGACCTGGGTGTTCGCGCCGCGGTGACCGTTGACACGAGCGGAACTACTGTGCTGTAATTTACCTCTACATCTTGTGGTCCGACCGCACACGGGGGCACGGATCACTACTAGGGGTTGTGGTTTCTCGCTTCGCGGAGGCACCGTGACCCTGTCGAGTTCGCTCCCGCCCATCCGATCCGAAGGAAACGTCTCATGACCTTGGCTCCCTCCCACACCGGTCTCGCCTTCCAGCGCTACTTCACCGCCGAAGGCGTCCATCCTTACGACCAGGTCGAGTGGGAGCATCGGGACGCGCGCATCACCAACATGGCCGACGGCACCATCGCATTCGAACAGCTCGACGTCGAGTTCCCGACCTCGTGGTCCCAGAACGCCACGAACATCGTGGCCCAGAAGTACTTCCGGGGCACGCTGGGAACGCCCGAGCGGGAGACGTCGCTCCGACAGGTGGTGGACCGTGTGGTGGACACGATCACCACCTGGGGCACCGAAGGCGGCTACTTCACCGACGACCGTGAAGCGCGGACCTTCAGCGACGAGTTGAAGTACCTCATGATCACCCAGCGGGCCGCGTTCAATTCGCCGGTGTGGTTCAACATCGGGG
>CAZEAV010000327.1:0-4014 GCA_964510215.1 uncultured Iamiaceae bacterium | reverse complement strand
TTCGCCGCGTCGCGGATCGTGAGGCCGTCGAACAGGACGTCTACTACCTCGGGCACCGGATGGCCACGATGTGTGACACCCATGCCGAGAAGGTCCGTGCGGTCGGTGAGCGCTACGACGCCGACCTCGAACCGCCCGAGGATTCCTCGGCGATCGGCAAACTGCTCGGATCGTTGCGGCACAGCGCGTCGGAGGTGGTCGGTCGCAGCCCAGACGCCGGGCTGGTGCTGCTGCGGGACCTGCGCGAGCTGTACCTGATGGCCCAGGAGGCGAACATCCACTGGATCGCCCTGGGCCAGGTCGCCCAGGCCGTGCGCGACCCCGACCTGCTCGGGCTGGTCTCGGATTTGCACACCGAGACCTTCACGCAGATCAAGTGGCTGAAGACCAGAATTCGCGAGGCCACACCCCAGATCCTGGTCGTGCCGGCGTGAGTTCGCGACCGCCCAGGCCGGAGACTCCTTCCTCGCTGCCCGACCCTATGAATCCGGATTCGAAGCCGACGATTCGTGTGGGGCGCCCAGCATCATCGTTCGGTCGAATGCATCGGCCGCGCCGAGTTCCCACGGACCGCTAGCCGTAGGCGGCGGCCTGGGGTGCTCACGGACGCGACGAGTGGCCCTGGGTGATCCGCCGACTCGACGGACCGAGGCCGAACAAGCGCCGGTGGCGGGTGGCTTCGACACCTCGGGCCAGCACAGAGGAGGCGAACATCTGTGCCTGCCGCGGGAGGCCACGCAGGAACCCGGTGGTGGCGACACCATGTGATCGATCGCCGAAGATGCCGTGAGCGCCGTGATCGGCCTCCGCGTCCACCGGGCCGAACAGGTCGTCGGCTCGATCGGGGCGCAGGTCGATGTCGGTGAGCTGGCCATCCACCCCCGAACGTGCCATGAACTGATCGCCCACCCCCGGCATGATCTTGGCCATCTGCACGACCAACCAGTTCCACGAACCCAGGATCTTCTGCCGCGGCACGGTCTCGACGGCGTCGCAGATCGCAGCCGCGCACAACTCGGGCTCATAGATGGGCGGAACGGGCTGGGGATAGTAGTCGACCTTGGCACGACACCAGCCGAACTGGGTCGTGTTCACCGCCGGCATGTGCACGATGGTGGTCCGCACCCCCGATTTCTCGTACAGCAACTCGGTGCGCAACGAATCGTAGAAACCACGCACCGCGAACTTGGACGCGCAGTAGGCCGCCTGCAACGGAATGCCCCGGAATCCCAGAGCGGACCCGACGAAGACCACCGTGCCGTGATCCCGCGGCCGCATCCGGCGCAGGGCCGCCATCGCGCCGTACACCGCGCCCAGATAGGTGACCTCGGTGGCCCGGCGGATCTCGTCGGCCTCCAGGTCGGCGATCGGAGAGAACACCGTGGTCATCGCATTGTTCACCCACACGTCGATCGGTCCCAGCTCGGACTCGATCCGCGCCGCGGCGTCCTCGACGGCGGCCGCGTCGGCCACGTCGGTCGGCACCGCGCACGCCAGCCCCCCACGGTCGGACACCTCGGCAGCCGCGGCGTCCAACCCGGCCTCACCCCGGGCGATCAGACCGACGTCGTAACCCCGGGCAGCCAGTTCGCGCACGGTCGTCCGACCGATACCTCCGGTCGCACCGGTCACCACGGCCACGGGCCGTTCGGGGTTCGTCATCATCGAGACCTCTGTTTCGACGCTTGGTGGATCATCGTCGCGGCGTTGACGAGCGCGAGATGGGAAAGCGACTGGGGAACGTTCCCGAGCTGTTCGGCCGTGGCCGGGTCGTACTCCTCGGACAGCAACCCCAGGTCGTTCATCGCGCCCAGCGCGCCGTCGAACACATCGCTCGCCTCGTCCACGCGCCCCGATTCGGCGAGGGCTTCCGCGAGCCAGAACGAACACGCCAGGAACGCGCCCTCGCAATGGCGCATGCCGCCGTAGCGCCAGACGAACGGACCCTCGGCCAGTTCGTCGCGGACCGCGTCGATCGTGCCCTGCGCCGCCGCGGATTCCGGATCGACGAAACCCGTGCGCGCCGCCAACAGACATGCCGCGTCCAACTCCTCGGTGTCGGCATGGAACGTGAACGACGATTTCGCCTTGGACCAGCACCGGCTCTCGACGAACGCGTGGATCTCGTCACGCTGTTCCCGCCAAGCCGCGACGTCGCCGACGAGTTGGCCCGCTTCCTCGAGGCGAAGGGCGCGATCCAGCGCCACCCAGGCGCCCATCTTGGAGATCGTGTAGTGCTCGCTCTCGGGGAGTTCCCAGATGCCCGCGTCCTTTTCCCTCCAGATCTCGGCCACCCGGGCGGCCTCCTCGGCGAGCAGCTCGCCGCTCGCCGGGTCGAGGTCGTTGCCACGCCGCACGTACAACCAGATCGACTCGAAGAAATCCCCCCAGTTGCCGAGCTGGAGCTGATCGGACGCGCCATTTCCCGAACGCACCGGCCGCGAACCGCGATAGCCGGAGACGTCGAGCTCCAGTGTCTGCTGCGGCACGGTCCCGTCCATGCGGTAGAACGGCGCCAGACGCGGTCGGGTGCGCTGTGCCGCACGGAGGAGCGCGGTGATCGAGCGGTGTGCTTCCTCCACCAGGCCCACTGCCAGCAGTGCGTCGACGGTGAACGAGGCGTCGCGCATCCAGCAGTACCGGTAGTCGTAATTCGCCGATCCCCCGATCTTTTCGGGCAGCGACGTCGTCGGGGCCGCGATGATCGAGCCGCTCGGATGGATCGCCAACCGCAGCGTCTGTGCGCTGCGCCGCACCTCGCGTTCCCACGGGCCGTCGTAGGAGATGTCGTCGGCCCAGTCGTGCCAGGACTGCACCGTTCCCTGCAGACGGGCCTCGACTTCTGCACGGCCCGGAGCGACCAGCGGTTCGTCCACCACCACGACCAGGGCGAGAAGGCTCACCTCGCCGGTGCTGACTTCGAACACGGCCCCGAGGTTGTCTGCGCCAGGACGGGGATCCCCCGCGTCGAAAGCCGACACCCCGATGCGCACCCCACCGCGTTCGGCCTGGAGGATCCCGCGGCGGGCGGTGAAGACACAGCGCGGTCGGCCGAGATGGATCCCTGTGGTCACCTCCCAAGCGAGAGTGACCGTGCCGGAGATCCCGTCGATCCGTCGGGCCACTTCTACCCACGGCAGCAGCGCGCCGGCGTGGAGGTTGCAGGCATCGGTGATCGTGACCGAACCCGATTCGGTGGTGAACGTCGTCTCCAGGACCGCGCTTGCGCCCACGTAGCGGCGCTCTCGGGCGATGTCGGCGTCGGCGACCGGAGCCAGCGTGAACGACCCACCGGATTCGACATCGACAAGGGTCGAGAAGATCGCGATGCGGTCGTCCTCGGGCATCACGAGCCAGTCGATCGTGCCGCCCCGGTCGATGAGCGCGCTCACCCGTCCGTCTCCGATGACCGCGTGCGCATCGATGGGCGCCTGGATCACGACCGATCCCCGGGCAGTGCCTCGGAGACCGATTCGGTGAACTCGTGCAGCTTCTGCTTCGCGCCGGTGGTCATGATCCCCCAGGCGTCGGGGTCGCCTTGGCGGAGCGCGCTGATGACCTTCTTCGCCTGCATCGTGCTGATGTGCGGAGGAATCGGCGGCACGTCGGCGTCGACGACGACTTCGAGCACGACCGGACCCGTCGCGGCGAGCGCTTCGTCCCAGGCTTCGCCGATATGGGCCGGGTCGTCGCAGCGGATGCCGGTGAGACCCAAGAGCTTCGCCCACTCGGCATAGGGCACGTCGGGGATCCACTGGGTGTCCAGGTTCCGGGGGTCACCGGCCATCGCCCGCTGTTCCCAGGTGACTTGGGCGAGGTCCTGGTTGTTGAGGACGCAGAAGATGAGCGGCGAATCACTCATCCGGGCCAGATACCGCTTCACGGTGATGAGCTCGGCCATCCCGTTCATCTGGAATGCGCCGTCTCCCACCATCGCGATGACCGGACGATCCGGGAACGCGAACTTGGCGCTGATCGCATAGGGCGTACCCGGGCCCATCGTGGCGAGGTTGC
>CAZEAV010000326.1:0-4018 GCA_964510215.1 uncultured Iamiaceae bacterium | reverse complement strand
GTCGGATGATTGGGACGGGGTCGAGCGTGATCGGCTCGTCACCGAGGTGCTCGTTCCCTTCCGCGAGCAGCGCAACGGCATGTTCCGGCGCTTCGACTGGGCGCGCGGCCAACTCGGCGAACCCGAAACGCTGCCGGAAGGGAACGTCCTGGTGGTGGACCTGATCGGGCTGTTTCATCCCGAAGCGCTCGGAGCGCTGGATCTGACCGTGTGGGTCGACGTGGCCTTGGAGACCGCGCAGCGGCGCGGGATGCAGCGCGACGAAGCGTTGGGCCGCGACTTCGGACGTCTGTGGCACGAGGTATGGGTCCCCAACGAGATCGCCTTCGCGGCGAACTGCTCACCACGCAGCCACGCCGAGATCCTCTGCGTTGCGTGACAGTATCCGCGTGAACGACCAGAGGCCGATCTGTTTCGTTTGGAAACTCAGAGCTGCAAGAGGATGTCGAACTCGTCGATGACCGCTGATACAACCCACGGCAACGCCGACGCGTTCGAACCGATCCACCCAGGCCAGGTCCTCCTCCGGGACTTCATCGACGGTTTCGGGATCACCCAACACAGCCTGGCGGTCGCCATCGGCGTGCCTCCTCGTCGCATCAACGAGATCGTCCACGGCAACAGGGGGATCACAGCGAACACGGCGATTCGCTTGGCCCGCTATTTCAGCACGTCGGAAGAGTTCTGGATGAACCTGCAGTCGCATTACGAGCTGCGACTGCAGCGCCGCGCCCTGCGCGATCGGCTCGCAGAAATAACCCCGCTCGAGGTCGCGTGAGCGAAACCGGCCGGACGGTCGCCAAGTCGGCTGGCGGGTGAGTCCCACGGAGGACACCGATAGCCTCGGCGAGGTGACTGACCCGTCGGCCAAGTGCGACGGCGTCGATCCACTGATGCGCAGGCCGACGACGACGGACGCGGCACGCCTGAGGATGTTCGTGCGGATCAACGCGACCGCGCGGACGTTCGAATGACCGGTGGGCAGTGGGTGGCGAAGCGTGATGGTCAGGTTCCCGATGATGTCGCGCGCCTGCTCGCGACCGTGCCGGAATGGTTCGGGCTGCCCGAATCGAACGCCGGGTACATCGACGCCGCTCGCACCAAGGAGACCTGGACCGTCCGGGACGGGGCGGGTGTCGTCGTGGGCGTCGCGGTGATCGACCGGCACTTTCCGGAGGCGACTGAGATCCACCTCATCGTGGTCGGTCGAGCGCACCACGGCTCCGGGGTCGGGACGGCACTGATGAGGGCGATCGAGCGGGACGCGCAGGGCCGCGGTGCGCGGCTCATCGAGGTCAAGACCCTCGGACCTTCGCGCGACGATGTCGGCTACGCCCGCACGCGCCACTTCTACAGCAAGCTCGGGTTTCTTCCAGTCGAGGAGATCGATATCTGGGGGCCCGAGCAGCCGTGCCTGATCATGGTGAAGCCCCTCGACCCAAACCCGGGCGAGTGACAGGTCGCTCGACGTGTCCTACATTCCGGGCTCGTCGGGTGCACCCAACCCGGCACCGATCCACGCGACGTTCGTGTCGGCGCCGACGAAATGAATCTCCGATGGTGCGGACGAAATGCACGAGACGACGGTGGCTCCTCACGTGCTCAAGCCGTCCCCCCATGAGGGCGACCAGCCGACCGAGTGGCTGACCGCCAGACGCAAGGCGCCGAAGGATGGGTTCGAGCCGCAGTTTGCCGCCGACCGCGAGCTGCGCGAGGCCGCGCAGACCCACCGGCACTGCTTCGCCGACCGCCACTGACCCGACGACCTGGGCGACAGCGGCGGCAAGGTCGCTCAGCTCCGCTCACTTCGGAGCGACAACCACCAGACCTGCTTTGCGAGCCGAGTCGGAGAGCTCGGCGTCGTAGGTGGCGAGTTCGTCGACCCCGAGACGAAGCGCCACTTCCAGGTGGATGGCGTCGTGGGAGCGCAACGGGGCGCGCGTGCCCGCACCGATCAGGTCGCCTCGGGTCACATCGAACAACTCGACCGCGGCGAGCACCCGGTTGACCAGGTCGACGTCGACTGCCTCGGGGTGACGACCGGCCGCACAGTGCAGTTCCGTATGGAGAAGGAACGAGGCGACGACCTGTCGGTCTTCCTCGTCGAGCAGCCGGGCCAGGGCGACAGACTCGGCCTCGTCGATCAACAACTTCATCGCGGCCGACGTGTCCAGAGACGTGACCGGCATCGACTACCAGCGGTCCCGCGTGTCAGCGACGATCTCCGCAGAGCTCAGCGACGACGCATTGCGAGGGATGGCGCTGAAACGCCCGGCAGTACTCAGCGCGGGGCGACTCTGCCCACGCCCTCTCGCAACGTCGATACCGCTCATCACGTCGGGCGGTCCCAGGATCGCCACCACCGTTCCGTTGTTCGACACCAGAAACGACTCGCCCGCCGCGACCCGCCGGAGGTACGTGCCCGACCGATTCCGCATTTCACGATGACTGATCGTCTCCACACACCCACCGTAGCGCAGACGTAGCACGACCTGCCGGCGTGGCGGTGCCGTGGCGAGACAAAACTGCCTATACCTCTGGCGATGACGGAGTAGTCGCTGGCTGATGCTCGAAGTCGCTTCTCCGAGTTGGTTGCCGATGTCAACAAGACCCATGCTCGGGTAACCGTGACCAAGCACGGTCACCCCGCGGCGGTGCTCATCTCGCCCGACGATCTTGAATCACTCGAAGAGACCCTGGCGATCCTTTCGACCCCAGGCGCGCTCGACCAGATCCGCGACTCCGAGCGCGCCATCGAACGTGGCGACACATTCGGTGAGGAGACGCTTCGAGCTGACCTGGCCGCCCGCCGCCACGCACGCGAAACTGCGTGAGCAACGAAGAGAGCCGGTACTGCGTCGAGCTCTCACCGGGCGCTCGGCGAGCGGTTGCCACCTTGCCCGAGAACGCGGCAGCAGCGCTCATCGAATTCGCATTCGGTGGACTCGCGAAAAACCCTCAGCGAGCTGGCAAACGCCTCAGTCGGGAACTTGACGGCTACCTCGTTGCTCGTCGCGGCAGCTATCGGATCATCTACCGCATCGACGACGTCCGAAGGACGGTCCATCAAGAGCGTCCTCGACTCGACCATGAGCCATCCCGCTTACACATTCAACTTGACACGCTCTGGCGGCGATGCCGCCAAGAACGCGGGTTCACCGCGAACGCCGCACACGCACGCGCCACCCCGACCCGGTCTGCGAACCCGCTGACCCGTTCATCCAACATTTTCACGACGTCGGCTCGGCGCTCTTGCGGCGCATCGTCTGCAAGAGCGCCGATGCTTTCCCCTGCGCGTCGATCAACTCCTCCGCGGTGGCGAGCCGATCGTCCAGTTCCGCGACCTTCGCGCGCAACCGGGCGCTCTCGTTTTTGGTCGCGTCGCTCTTCGGACCGCGATTGGTCGTCTCCATCGCTTCCAGCGCACCCCGCTCGCGTTGATCACGCCGCGCCGACACCAACGGCGAATACAACCCCTCCCGGCGCAGAATCTGCCCACGAGCCGACTTCGATTCCGCCGCGTCGATCTCGCCGAGCACCTTCAACTTGTACGACGCCGAATACGACCGGCGAGTCGGGCGAACGTCAGGATCGGAGCCGGTCTACGTGCCGGACGCATGAAAGCGAACCCTTCCGCCGCCACCGTATGCAGTCACATGACGGAGCCCGCCTGACCCATACTCACGCCAGTCGAACACCGCCTGGCTACACCGAAGCTCCAAGTCGTCACCATTGACCTTGCCAAGCTCAGCATCTGATAGGACGAGATGGAGTTGGTGGTCGAGCTCCAAGAACAGTTTGTTGTCCCGCTGAACCGCCCACGTCAACCGGTGCATGTTGTCGTACGGCCGCCCGAACCAACCGTCGGGCAATTCCATAGACGCCGTAAGCGCAGTAGCGAACCAGCTAGAGACTGCCGCGAGAACAGCGTCGACACTCATCGGCCGACCGACCACGACGGGTGGGTCTGCTGTTGGTTTGGTTGATGGTAGTTGTGAGTGATCATGCGGCATCGTGA
>CAZEAV010000325.1:2049-4030 GCA_964510215.1 uncultured Iamiaceae bacterium | reverse complement strand
CGCTGAAGAATCCGAAAGCGGCGCGATCGTCCAGGCGTTTCTCGCCTCGAGCTCCGTTGCACGCGTGTGGGCCGCCCGACTGCTCGGCGTGCTGATCGTGCTCGTGACCTCGACGGCAACCACCGCGATCGCGGTACGAAGCACCGCCGGCCAGATCCATTGGCCACCCGGTTGCGCCATCACCCCGTATTCCGATGTCAACGGAATGTTCGGCGACATTGCGACCGGGGTCGGCGTACTCGTGTTCGCCGGCACGGTTGCAACGGTCATGGCGCTGGTCTCGAAGTCCACCCTTGTGACCGTCCTGGGCACCGTCGCTGTCCTCGCCGTGCCGTCAGGGATCACCGCGGTCCCATACACCTGGGTCTCCCCCGCGACCTGGGTGGTCGAATCGGCGCATCTCACTGATTTCGGCGGCGGCGGCGTCGACTACGTCCTGGGCCTGCAGTCGGGTCATGCCGCCCGCGGTGGCGCGGCCGTCGCAGGCACCGCACTCGTCTGGTGCGCGACCCTGGTGCTGACGTGGTTCGGTATGCACCTCCTCCGTCTGGCGCGCCGCGGGGCGCGGCGTGATGGAAAGGTCGCCGCGCTGTTCCGCCGTCGCACCGCGGCAACCACGAAGTGACCGCCGTCGATCGGACTCCGGCGCCGCCACGGCCTGCCACCCGACCTGCGACGGGCTTCAACGCGCCCGCTCAACGCCACCTTGCCGCCAAAACCGGATTGCAACGCCCGCCGGCCGCTGACCACGACGGCCCCAGCCCGCCCAACCGACGACCGAAAAGTCTGACTAGGGCCGTGTGGTCGCCCCGGCGACGCGGCCGGCGGTGAGATCGGGCAGCAGCGGCGCGATCGTGCGGTGGGCGATGCACCCGGCCCAGACGCCGGCGCCATACGCGAGGTCGTCCGCGGTGCACAGCACCAGCCACGTGAGCGGGTCGATGCCCGACGCGGGGCGCCACGCGGCCAGCGGTGGGCCGAGGAACGCGGCGAAGATCGTGCGGCGGAACGGTTTGGGTCCCACCAGCGCCGCCGGGACGGCGACGGGCCACCAGACCCGGCGGACCGCGTTCGCCAACAGACCCCCCGCCGCCAGGTTGCCCACGCCGGCGAGTCGGAGTGCGAGGCGCACCGGTTTCTCCAGGTTCGCCAGCTTGCGGATGAGCAACGCCGTCGAGGTGGCGGTGATCGCCACGCCGACCACGGGCCGTCCGACGGCGACGACCGCCCACGCGGCCAGACTCCAGCCCGACACGCTCACCGGCACCGGCCCGCCGGGATGGCGGCGCGACAGTGCCGCCGCGGAGGTGCCGTAGGCGAACCGGCGGGCGAGCCACCGGCGCGGCGAGGTGCGGACGTCGTGGAACGCGGTGCCCGCGGGCACGTAGCGGAGGCGCCGGTCTCCAGCCAGTCGCCAGACCAGGTCGACGTCCTCGCCGACGGTCAGGGTCTCGTCGAAACCCCCGACCCGGCGGATCTCGTCGGTGCGTGCCACGAAACACGCCGAGGGCACGTACGGAACGCGGGTTCGTGGCGCGATCCGCGCTCCTCGGTCGCCCAGGTCCAGCGACGACCGGCGGGTCTCGTAGCGGGCGATGGCCCGGCGCAGAAAATACGGGGCCGTGGCTGTTCGACGTGTGTTGCGCTTGCCGCGGCGGCGTCGTGGGCCATCCCCGTCGTCGCTCCACCGGGTCTTGTCCGCGCGTACCCGGGGAGCGACGAGCGCGACCTGGGGATCGGCGAAGTGGGTCAGGAGCTTGGCCAGCCAGTCTGGATCGGGCACGCAACCGGCGTCGACGTAGGCGACGCTCCGGGGTGGTGCACGTGACCACCAAGGACGACGAGTCGGCGCTGGCCACCGCCCGGCAGCTGGCGTCACTGCTGGGCAACCAGGGCCGCCCCACCCCGGCCGACGTGGTGGAGGACACCGACCTGGGGTCGTTCCTGCCGGAACAGTCCAACCGGGCGTACGACGTCAAGC
>CAZEAV010000325.1:0-2039 GCA_964510215.1 uncultured Iamiaceae bacterium | reverse complement strand
CCGCGGGGTGCGGGCGTTGCGGGCCGCGGCCGGCCCGGCGTTGGTGTCGCGGCGGACCAGCAGCGTCGACCGTCGCCCGGCGAGCGCCACCGCCGCGGCCACCGCGTCGGCATCGGAGGTTCCGTCGTCGACGACGATGATCCGCGCCGTGCGCACCGGCATCCGGGCCAACGCCGCAAGCGTCGCCGACAGCGCCTGGACGTGCCCGTACACGGGAATCACCACGGTCACGTCGTCCTCGGTGAACGGCCCGGCCGGCGGGTCGGGATGGGCCATCCCTGCATCGACGAGCCGGTCGATCACCGCTGGAGCGGTCGCCCGGGCCGGATCGACGGGGTGGCTGAAGCGCAGCACGGTCAGGGGTGAACCACCCACGAGCACGCGTCCACCCTCCAAGGCGATCAGCGAATCGTCGGGCTCGAGGCGCCCGGGCCACCCGG
This sequence comes from uncultured Iamiaceae bacterium, assembly GCA_964510215.1. Classification (GTDB taxonomy): domain Bacteria; phylum Actinomycetota; class Acidimicrobiia; order Acidimicrobiales; family Iamiaceae; genus JAFDWI01. The sequence goes on along the minus strand of CAZEAV010000325.1, from coordinate 1,599 downwards.
GAGCGTCCACCGTGGCGTCGCCCCGATCAGCCCCCATGGGCGGTCATGCCGGCATCCACGGGCAGCACCGCGCCGGTGATCGCGCCGGCCGCCGGCGAACACAGATAGGCGATCGTGCCGGCGACCTCGCTCGGTTCGATGAGGCGGTTCAGGAGATGATGGTCCGCGAACTCCTCGGGCGATTCAAGGTCGTACACCGCGGCGGACGCGTCCAGAATCGGTGTCCGGGTCGACCCCGGGCACACCACGTTCGCGGTGACGCCGTGCGGGCCGAGTTCGGCGGCCAGCGAGCGCACCAGGCCGATGACCCCGTGCTTGGAAGCCGCGTACGCGCTCAGCAACGGCAGGCCCTGCATGCCTGCCGCCGAGGACACGGCCACGAGACTCCGGTGTCCCTCCGTGCGGGGCGCACCGTGAAGCATCGCCGGAACCGCGGTTTTCGCGAGGTGCCACACGCCGGTGAGGTTCACGTCCATCTGGGCCTGCCAGGCCGAACGCGAGGTCTCCCAGGCCGGCTCGCCGCCTGCGAGCACGCCGGCACAGGCGATCGCCGCGTCCAGCCCGCCGAAATGCTCGACCGCCCGTTGCACGGCGCCGCCCAACGCCTCGGGGTCGCGCACATCGGCCACGACCGCTTCCACGTCGTCGGCGTGTCGTGCCGCCACCGCGTCGAGATCCGACCGCGAGGAGAGGCCGTAGTCGAGCGCGGGGTCGTCACGACAGGCGTCGGTCGCCACCACGGCCCACCCGGCTTCGGTCAACGCGTCCACGGTCGCCGCGCCGATGCCGCGGGCCGCGCCGGTGACGAGCGCAACCGGCCGCGGTTGGGTCGCGTCGCTCATACCCGGTGGCCCTCGGCGTCGGTTGCGGATCGGGCCGCATCGGCCTCCTCGCGTTCGGCCCGCTCGGCGGCCCGGATGCCGAAACCGAACACGATCGCCGGCACCAGGAGGATCGAGCCGATCAGCATCGCCGCGACGATCGTGTCGACCAGCGGCACCGAGAATCCCAGGATCGCACCGCACACGAAAGCCACCACGGCGTACGCGAAGAGCCCGTAGCCGACCCGCTTGCCGATCCGGACGTAGGTCGCCAGGCGAGCCCGATGGGCGAGGACCTCCTCGTCGGTCGGCTCACGCGGCGGCCCCGGTCGCCGAGGACCCCGTGCCCGCTGGGCCATCGTCAGCTGCCGATCCCGTCGAGTTTGGCGTGGATCTGCTTGTTCGCCTTGTACAACGCGGTGAACTGACCGAACAGGGCCTCGTAGACCTCCCGGTTCGCCGGGTTCGGGTGATAGGTGCGGGCGACGGGTACCTCGTTCGCCAGGTCGGCGACGGTGGTGTGCCCGAGCGCGATCGCGGCCAGAAGCGCCGCGCCTCGCACGTTCGCCTGACGGGGATCGGCCATCTGGTTGATGTCGCGGTCCAGTACATCGGCGTGGATCTGGCACCACAGCTCGGACATGGCCCCGCCGCCGATGAAGTTCAACTCGCTCAGGCGGTGCTTCGAGAACTTCTCGACCACCTCGAGCACCCAACGGCTGTTGAACGCCACCCCCTCATAGGTGGCGCGCACCAGGTCCGCCCGGTCGTTCGCGAG
>CAZEAV010000324.1:3501-4041 GCA_964510215.1 uncultured Iamiaceae bacterium | reverse complement strand
TGAAGTCTGAAGCGATCTTGTCGCGAATGAGCCGGGGCCGTTCGCGATCTCTGCGCTGACCCGCGTGGAGGTGACATCCGCGATCTGGATGAAGGCGCGTCTCGGCGCGCTCAGTGCACCTCAGTGTGCGCGGCTTGCCGCTGCCTTCCTCGGGCAGCTGGCCGCAGGCCGATTCGCCAACGGCGCCGCGGTGTTCGAGGCGCCGCTCGGGACCGGGCTGCTCGGTCATGCCGCCCGACTATGCGGGGTTCACGCGTTGCGCAGCGGCGACGCGATCCAGCTCGCTACCGCGTTGGCGGTGCGGGCCGTCGACCCGAGTTGCACCCGTTTCTGGGTGTTCGATCGGCGTCTCGCCGACGCCGCCGTGAAAGAAGGTTTCGCGGTTCTCGGCCCGTAGCCGCCCACGCCGTTGCTCGACGAGACCCTCGAGGCCGGCCGGTACCCAGCAGGTTCGTATGGCCTCGCGCCGCCCGGGCCTTGCGGGTACCGGGGTGCCTGTGGTCCGTCGGATCGCGTTCGTCGAAGCCGAACCGGACTTCG
>CAZEAV010000324.1:0-3491 GCA_964510215.1 uncultured Iamiaceae bacterium | reverse complement strand
CTGTGGATCAGCCATCGCACGGGAGCCCGCCGGCGCTCAGTCGCCCGCTGGTGTACGCGGCCCGAAGACGTCTTCGCCGGTCCAGGGCGGATCGGTCGTCGACTCCCAGTCGCGGGTGATCCCGGCCGCCCAGGCCGCCCAGTCCTCGATCGCCCGGTGCAGGTCCAACACCAGCCGGATCGACAGGGCGTTCACCGGCTCGCGTCGGGCCACCATCGGGTCGTCGGTCGAGCGCGTCTCGGCGGTGTGCTGCAACGCCAACCGGTCGGCTTCGGCCTGGCGGGCGATGCGGTCGATCGTGGTGCGCAACTGATCGGCTGAGCCACACTCGGCGAAGAACACCCGCAACAGGCTTTCCACTTCGAACACCGGTGGGTTGGACTCGGCATCGAGCCAGTCGCGCAGCGCCGCTCGACCCTGTGGGGTGATGCGGTACACGGTCTTGGGGCGTTTGCCGGTCGCACCGGGTTCGGCAGACGCGTAGCCCCAGCTCACAAGTGCCTTGGGTTCGTCATAGAGCTTGCGCTCGGCGCGCTGCCAGAACCACCGGATCGAACGTTGCATCTGCTTGGCCAGCTCATAGGTCGTCCACGGGCGTTGCGCGAGCAGCCCGAGGATCGCCGCGCTCGTAGGGCTCAACTCGGCCGGCGGGGTGGACGGCCCGTCGGCCGACAGCTTGGACGCATCGTTCGGTCGTGCCACAGCAGCTTCTCCTCAGGATTCGACTGGGGACCCGGTCAGCGGCCGCCCTGACCTCGCCGGGACCGGACGACAGGTCGCACCCCAGCATCGCAGAGCAGCGCCGGGCGGGTGCGGGCGCCTGACCCCACCCGCTCATTCAGAAATCTTTTCCAAAATACTTTACAACGCATCATGCATAGGGCACTATATCCGCACCAAGGCGACACCAGGCGGCATCAACCCGATACGAAAGGCACCCCATGTTCGGATCCATAGGCGGCAGAACGCACCGCTCCCGGCTCACCCGGGCATTTCTCGTCGCGTGCATCAGCGTCGTGACGCTCGCCGGGTGCGGTGGTTCGAGCTCGTCTCCGGTTGCTGACGACACCGCCGGCGACGGCGACGTGAACACGACCAAGGCCGACTCCGAGACGACCGTGGCCGACCCCTTCAAGACGCCCGATCCCGTGCAGGCTGAGCTCGGGAAACCTGCGAAGGTGGGGGACGTGGAGGACGGCAAGTACGTCACGATCACCATCGAAAAGGTGCTCGACAGCAACGCCGACGAAGCCGATCCGAACTCGCTGCGGGTCGAACTCGACGCGACGGCGTCCTCGAACGCCGTGCTCGAACTTTCCGCGAGCGTGTGGTGCGACAGTGCCGATGAAGCGGTGCCCCAGAGTGGCACCCTGGGGGGCGACGGCTGGAATGCCTTTGCGAGCGGCGGCATGATCAGCTTCGAGCCCGACGAGCCGTCGTCGACCGAGCCGTTGATCGTGCGGGTGCCGACCGACTGTAAAGCCCCGGCTCTGGAACTCACGCCAGCGACGGTCGAGGGCCAGTTGGCGTCGACGAAGACTCCGGTGCGTTGGACCCTGACCGGCCTCGGAGCGTGACACGACCATGAACCCCGTGTCGCCGCTCGGCCCCGATGCGCTGAGCGCCTCGGCGGGCCCCGCTGGCGAAGCTCGGCCGACGGCGTTGGTGACCGTCGCCCATCCCGACGACGAGTCGTTCGGTTGTGGCACGACCATCGCCTGGCTGGCGGAGCGGGGAGTGCGGGTCGTCGTGGCCTGTGCCTCCCGAGGCGAAGCCGGCGAAGACACCTCGGGGCTCGCCCGCGGCCCAGCGGAACTGGCGGCACACCGGGAAACCGAACTGCGCGACGCCGGTCGGGCACTCGGGGTCGACACCGTCACCGTCCTCGGCTTCGCCGATTCGGGCTGGGAGGGCCCCGCGCCCGACGGCGCGATCGTCGAGTGCCACGACGAGCTGGTCATGGCCATCTCGGAGGCGATCGAGCATTGGCGACCTGACGTGGTCGTCACGATGGATCCGACCGGTTCGGACGGCCACCGGGACCATGCCGCAGTCGGCCGGGCCACCACCGACGCATATCTGGCGACCGTCGACTGGGACGCTGCCCTGTACCACTGGTGTTTGCCCCGGTCGCTGATGGCCAGATGGACCGCGGCCGAATCGGGACGCGACCCTGACAGCGTCTATCTGGAGATCGAGATGGGCCGCCCGGACGACGAGATCACCACCGTGATCGCCGGGCACGGGGTGCGCCCACGGGTCGAAGCGGCCATCGCCCACCACCGGACCCAGCGTTCACCCTACGACGGCCTGCCCGGCGAACTGCGTGACGCTTTTCTCGACACCGATCACCTCGTCCGGGTGTGTCCCACCTTCTCGGACGACACCATCGAGCACGCATTGTGGCCCCTCGGGCGGTAGCCGGAGACCCGGTCGACGTCCCCGGTGGCGACGTCGCCGAGCACCAACCTCGGCCTGCGCACCAGTATGTCGACCCGACTCGACGGGTGAAGCCGTGATGCTCCGGCGCGGCGAAGTTTGAGTTCGACTCAAAACGACTTGAGTCTGATTCAAATCGTGGCTAGCGTGCCCATCGTGACAGCCAAGCATCCGCGGAACACGACTCGGCATCGTGAAGCGGCCGCGGCGTCGCGTGTCGAGACCCGACGCCGGTTGCTGGTCGCGGCGGGGGAGGAGTTCACCGAGCGCGGTTACTCGGCGGCGACGGTCAAACGCATCGCCGAGCGGGCGGGGGTCACCGTCCAGACCCTCTACCTGGCGTGGACGTCGAAGGCGACGCTGCTGCGCGCCCACTTGGAGGACGCACTCGCCGGCCACGCCGATGTCGAGTACGCGGACGCCATCGGCGACGTGGTCGCCCAAACGGTCGAAGATGCTGTGAGCGATCCGGTCGCCGCCGTCGAAGCGTTCGCCCACCTGTTCCGCACCATCGCCGAACGCGCCGCTCCGGCCTGGCAGCTCTACCGCGATGCCGCAGCCGCCGACCCCGAGATCGCCGCCGACTGGCACGCCCTGCAGCGACTGCGCCGCCGGACGTTTGCCCGCTTCGTCGACCAGCTCCCCGCAGCCGCGCTCCGCCGCGGCCTCACCCCCGACGCCGCCCTCGACACCGCGTGGACGATCGCCAGCCCGGAATCCCACGAATTGTTCGTCACCATCGGCGGCCACAGCCTCGATGACTACGAGGCCTGGCTCGCCGCCACCCTGACCGCCGCCCTTCTGGCCGACGGCCACCACCACACCAACTGAGGAGTAAGACCATGCACGTACTGGTACTGGGCGCCGGGTTCGGCGGCCTGGAATTGACGACCCGACTTTCCGAATCGTTGGGCGACGCCGTCGAGGTGACCCTCATCGACAAAGCCGACGGGTTCATCATGGGCTTCTCCAAGCTCGACGTGCTCTTCGGCCGCACCACACCCGAACACGTCACCCACCGCTACGCGGACCTCGCCCATCCCGGCGTCCGA
>CAZEAV010000323.1:0-4064 GCA_964510215.1 uncultured Iamiaceae bacterium | reverse complement strand
GCCGCGTTGTGCAACGCGGCCGCTTCTGAGATGATGAGCACATGGCCGCGACGATGCTGGTGCTGGCTCATCAGAGCGATGCTCTGGCGATGGTCCTGGTGTGCATCCCGCTCATCGTGTTCGCGGCGATCCTCGGTGTGGCCAATCATCGGGCCGAGCGTGACGGGCCCGTGGATCTCACCCCGCCCGAGAAGAAGACCTGGCTCCGCAGCGGCCGTTCCGACTGACGCGCACGATGCAGGGTCAGGCACCGATGCCCGGCCACGCCCGGCCCGACACCGGGTGCTGTCGGCGATCCGGAACCTTCAGCCGATACGGCGGATCGTCGCCCCGACGCGGGTGAGCTTGCCCACCAGATCCTCGTAACCGCGGTCGATGTGGTGGGCGTCCGCGATGCGGGTGACGCCGTCCGCCCGGAGGGCCGCGACGACCAGCGCCGCGCCGGCACGGATGTCCGGCGCGCGCACCGGGGCTGCGGACAGCCGTGCGCAACCGCGCACCACGGCATGGTGCCCTTCGACCCGGATGTCTGCTCCCATGCGCACCAGTTCGGACACGTAACGGAACCGACCGCCGAAGATGTTCTCGGTGACGATCCCGGTTCCCTCTGCCACGCACAGCAGCGCCACCAGGAGCGGCTTGTAGTCGGTGGCCACCCCGGGATAGGGCAACGTCGACACGTCGGTCGCTCTGGGACGTTCGGGCGCCATCGCCCACAGCCCCCCGTCGGTGGGCGAGATGCGCATCCCGGTACTGGTGAGCTTGGCGATGAGCATGTCCATGTGTTCGTGCCGCGCGCCGACGAGGGTCAGCTCGCCCCCGGTGACCCCGAGCGCGGCGAGGAACGTGGCCGCCTCGACCCGGTCGCCGATGACCGTGTGCTCGACGGGCAGGAGCTCCTCGACCCCTTCGACCACCAGACGGGAGCTCCCGATGCCGGTGATGTTCGCACCCATCCGGTTGAGCATCGATCCCAGGTCGGCGAGTTCGGGCTCGCGGGCGGCATTCTCGATCACGGTCCGCCCTTTTGCCAGGGTCGCGGCCATCATCACGTTCTCGGTCGCCCCGACACTCGGGAACTCCAGGGTCACCTCGGTACCGGTGAGCCGGTCGGCGACCGCCTCCACGTACCCGTGCCGGCTGGTCACCCGGGCGCCCATGGCTTCGAGCGCGCTCAGGTGCAGATCGATCGGCCGGTGGCCGAAGTCGTCACCACCGGGCAGCGCCACCCGGGCCCGGCCCACGCCGGCCAGGAGCGGGCCGAGCACGACGATCGATGCGCGCATCTTCTCCACGAGCTCATAGGGAGCTTCGGCCACCACGTCCGTCGGCCGATCGATCGTGAGGGAATGGTCGCGCCGGTCCACGGCACACCCCATGGCGCGCAGCAGCTCGGCCATGTCGGTGACATCGGTGATGTCGGGAACGTTGCGCAGCACGGTCCGCCCGGGCACCAACAGGCTCGCCGCCATCAACTTCAGCACCGAGTTCTTGGCACCCGAGATCGCGACCTCACCTTCCAGCGGGCCGCTTTCGGATACCTCCAGGGCCACGTCACCCATCGCCGGATCCGGCTCCCCGGCCGACGGCACGTACCGGATTCTCCCCGGGCACCGCGGAACTGATCACCGGACCATTCAACCACGGCCGCCGCGGGTCACCCCGTGCCCGTGACGCCAGGCGGTACGTTGGCCCGGCCCACCCGAACGGGTCCGAGATTCCCACCATGGAGGTGCACCGAGGCGTGACGAGCGTGACCTGTCGCTCCGAGGTGCCCGAGGAGTACCTCGGGCGGTTCCTGGCGGCTCGCGACGATCTGGTCGCCGAACGGGAGGTTGCCCCCGGCATCTTCGAGCTCGACGAGGGCCCCTACACGCACTGGCACCGCGAGGTGCACAGCGAGCCCACGGAACCCGGCCTGGTGGAGGTCACCGAGCACACCACGTTCCGGATCGCCGTGCCGGTCTGGGGCTGGCTGTTCGTGCTCCCGTTGCGTCGCCGGATCGTCCGCCGTCACCGTCGCCTGGCCACCGCGTCCAAACCTCCCACCGCCACACGGTTGCCGCCGTATCTGCCACCGGACCGTCTCGATGCCCGCGCCGCGACCGTGCTCGCCACCGTCTGTTCGCTCAGCGTGCTCACCGGCTACCTCGGCACGTTGATCTCCCAGACGATCACCTATTCGGCGGACCAGTTCGGCGCCTCGACCGGAGACCAGGGCGGTGTGCTGGCCGCCGTGCGGATCGGGGTGATCGGCGCACTGTTCCTCGTGGCACTGGCCGACCGTCGGGGCCGACGGAAGTTGTTGCTGGCGTCGATCGCCGCGTCGTGTGTGACCGCGGCGGTGGGCGCGGCGGCGTCGAGCATGTGGACGCTCGCGGTCACCCAGACGGTGTCGCGGGCTTTTTCCACCGCGGCCGCCATTCTGCTCGCGATCGTGGCGGCCGAGGAGATGCCTCGCTCCAGCCGCGCGTATGCCGTCGGGGTGATGACCCTCACCGCGGGACTCGGCGCGGGGGTCTGCGTGTGGTTCCTGCCCCTGGCCGACACCGGGCCGTCGGGGTGGCGGTGGTTGTACCTGATCCCGTTGATCTGGCTGTTGCCCCTGCGGCGCCTCGCCCGGGTCCTGCCCGAGACCCGTCGCTTCGTGCGCGCCCACCACAAGGTCCCGCTCACCGGTCACGGTGGCCGACTCCTGCTGGTAGGGGCGGCGCTGTTCGCGGCGGCGCTGTTCGCGACACCGGCATCGCAGCTGCAGAACACCTTCCTGGACCACGAGCGGGGTTTCAGCGCGGCGCGCATCTCGCTGTTCACGATCCTCACCACCACACCGGCCGGCCTGGGCGTGGCGTTCGGCGGCCGCCTCGCCGACACCCGCGGGCGTCGGCTGGTCGGCGGCGTCGGGGTGCTGGGCGGGTCGCTGCTGGTGCTCGTCGGCTACTTCTCCCACGGGTGGGAAATGTGGATCTGGATGCTGTTCGGCACGGTGCTGGGTGGGGCCGCCGTCCCGGCCATCGCGGTGTACGGTCCCGAACTGTTTCCCACCGCGCTGCGCGGCAAAGCCAACGGCATTCTCCAGACCGCTGCGGTGGCCGGTTCCAGCATCGGTCTGCTCGGAGTCGGAGCGCTGGTCGACCGGTGGGGACACATGGGCCCGGCCATGAGCGTGGTGATCGTCGGCCCGGTTGCGGTGGCCGTGCTCCTGGCCGTCGCGTATCCAGAGACCGCCCACCGGAGTCTCGAGGAGGTGAACCCCGAGGACTCCGTGGTCCCCGGTGGTCGGGATCCGTGACGTCTTCGGTGTCCGGCGCGGTAGATTGGTCCAGATGAATGCACGTCGTGTCTCGGCGGTGGTGCTGGCCGCACTCACCTTCACCCTGGCGTCCTGCAGCGCCTCACGGCCCACGATGGAGCCGAGTTCCAAGTCGGCGACGACGGCGACGCCGACATCCACCACGCTGGTCCCGGCCGGGATGTCGCTGGTGGCCACGGCGAAGCCCGCTTCGGTCGACGTCTACCCGTCGCCGGACACCTCCACGAAGCCCTCGCACACGCTGGCGAACCCGAACGAGAACGGCGCGCCACTCGTCTTTCTGGTGAAGCAGCGCCAAGGCACCTGGTACCAGGTGTACCTGCCGGTGCGCCCGAACGACAGCACCGGCTGGGTCCAGGCCTCGGACGTGACCGTGGCGACCGATCCCTACCGGATCGTCGTCTCGGCGACCGACCACAAGCTGACCCTGGAGAAGGCGGGCAAGCAGGTCGCGCAGTACACCGTGGGAATCGGGCGTGACCAGTACCCGACACCGGGTGGCGTGTACTACATCAAGGAGCTCCTGAAGCCGCCGAACCCGAACGGCGCGTACGGTCCGTACGCGTACGGCCTCTCCGGATTCTCCGAGGTCAAAGCGCTGGCCAACTTCGAGGGCGGCAAGGGCGTCATCGGGATCCACGGCACCAACGACCCCTCGTCGGTGGGAGCGAGCATCTCCCACGGATGCATCCGGATGCACAATTCCGACATCACCAAGCGGGCGAAGATCCTCCCGTTGGGCACACCGGTC
>CAZEAV010000322.1:0-4075 GCA_964510215.1 uncultured Iamiaceae bacterium | reverse complement strand
ATGGTCGCCGAACGGGATCGCCGCAAGGCACCCGGGAACAGAACCCGGCTTACAGACTGCCTCGCCCCACTTAAGCCTGTGACCTGCTAAAACAGTCCGTTTACTGGGATGCAGTCCGCACAGAGTCCGCAACAGGTCCGAGCACTGAGTCAATCGCGTCCCGCGTCCGGTCATCGGAATCCGGCCACAGGTGCGAATAGGTGTCCAGCGTCTCCGCCGCGCTCGCGTGCCCGAGGCGCGCCTGCACCGTCTTCACGGACTCACCGTGCCGGATGAGCAGGCTGGCGTAGTAATGCCGCAGAGCGTGAAATCCCGTGCCCTTCGACAGCCCGGCCCGGTCCGCCGCCGGACGCCAGACGAAGCCGAACGCCGAGCGGGTGATTGGCCGGCCGTTGTGCGTGAAGACCAGGCCATCCGAGGCCGCCGGGAAGGCCGCCAGGTGCGCCGCCAGCGCGTCCACCACCGTCTGAGGCAGGGGTATGGTCCGCACGCTGGAATCGGTCTTCGGAGGCGCTAGCGTGGGCTCCTTGCCCTTCGACGTGACGAGCTGCCTGTCCACCCGCAGTGACCGCTGGAGGAAGTTCACCCGGTCCACCGTGAGGCCGAAGCACTCGCCTTGTCTCATCCCGGTACCGGCCGCCAGCGTCACGAGGCCCTGGAGGTGCTCCGGGAGCGCAGCCCGCACCGCCTGTACCTGTTCCGTCGTCAGCGGCACCACCGGCTTACGCTCGGCCCTCGGCAACTTCGTACCCTCGCACGGGTTCGACGGGATACGCCGATCCAGGACCGCCGCTTTGAAGATCGTGTAAAGCACCCCGTGGACCGTGGAGGCCGTGGACGGTGCCAGACTGAGACCTGTCACCCACGCCTGTATATCGCTGGGCAGGATGGACGACAGCGACCGGTCCCCCAGCCTCGGATAGACGTGCCTTCGCAGCATCGTCTCCACATAGTCACGCGTGCTCGGCCGGTGCGCCTGTATCGACCGCCAGTGCTCCGCGTACTCCCGCAGCGTCACCCGGCCTGCCTTCGGGTCCACATACTGGCCGGTGACCACCGACGCCGTGACCTCATCAAGCCACCGCTGAGCATCCGTCTTCCGCTGGAAATGCCGGGCGTGCTCCTTGCCAGCATCGTCCCGATACCGAGCGCGCCAAGTCCCGTTAGGGCGCTTCCTAATGCTGGCCATCACTTGCCCCGTCTCCGACTTTTGGGTCATCCCCATCAGGCATGTCCCACGGCAGGTTGTAACGCTTCACCAGCGCCTTCAACTCTCGAAGGACCTTCGCAAATCGTTTGTCGTCCGTGATGTCCACACCGTGGTCATGGAATTGATGCGCGCTAAGCGCTACCAGAATGGGGGGAATCGGCTGATGCCAGGTCCACCGTTCGCCTCGCCGCTCTCGTTCCAAAACGAGCCGCGTCGCCGTGTTATGAGCCTCCGCTGCATACGCGACGTCGTCCAGGTACCGATGCACTGCCAGATTGAGCATGCGCATGGACTCCATCATCTGGCGTTCCTTATCGAGCTTGTTTTGCCGCAGGCGCGCGACTTCTTCCTGACGGGATTCCGGCTCCCCATCCGTGAAAAGACTCGCTACTGACTTGCCGAAAATTGAAGCGAGAGCATCGACCTCGCCCACGCTCGTCGGCCGGGAGCCGCTTTCAATCTTCGCCACTGTCGTCTGGTGCATCGGATAGCCGGCCGCGGTCATCCATTGCGCTACCTCGTCTTGAGTCCAACTCCGCGCCCGCCTCAGACTGCGAATGCGAAGGCCGAACGCCCGCTCTGGACTAATATGCTCCATACGCACAAACGCTACATGCCCATGCCGCTTGACGCAAGTCCAAACCTGTGCCTACCCTATTACTCACACGCATGTAATTCGTATGCGCCCTGAGATTGGAGAGGCATGGACCGACTGCTGACCACGGAGCAAGTCGCCGAGTTGCTGCCATACGCCACCGGCACGCTCCGCTGGATGAGACACACCGGCCGGGGACCGAAGAGCTTCACCCTGCCCGGCGGCCGGAAGGTGCTGTACCGGGAGAGCGACATCCTGGCGTGGATTGCCGCCGGGGAAGACGCCGCCGAGGAAACCGCCTCCTAGCGATGACGTGGACCAAGCTCTCCGACGACTTCAGCGATGAGTGCTGGACGCTCTCGGACGCCGCTTTCCGCCTCCTGGTGGAGATGCTCAACTACTCCAACCGGAAGTTGCTGGACTGCCGCATCCCGAAGGATGAAATGCGCCGATTCGCCAAGCGTCCCGAAGCCGCCGAGGAGCTCGTCAACACCGGATACATCAGGGACGTTGGCGATGCCTACCTGGTCGCATTCCACGCGCTCTACCAACCTTCACGCGAGGCAGTCATCAAGCGCCGCGAGACGAACAAGCGGAACGGCAGCAAGGGCGGCCGTCCACCACGTAATAACCCAGTCGCTAACCCAGTCGCTAACCCAGATGAAAACCCACAGGGACGGGACGGGACGGGACAGGCCTACACGGGGAAGCCTGTTTCCAGCGCTTCGAACGAAACGAGCGACGCCGAGCCTTCCGCTCATTCCCCGGACCCCAACCTGGCCGAGCAACTTGACCCGGACTTCCTCGCTTCCCTGGAGGCATCGTGACTGACCCGATTCTGGACCTGCCCTACAAGGTGCCGCCGCCGGCTGCGTGTGTGGCCCGTGGTTGTGAACGCCGCGCACGGAACCTGTGTTGGACCTGCAACCTGCCGGAGCATATGGCGCTGGAGCTCGGTATCCGCGCCGAGATTCTGGAGCGCCGCAAGGTGACGCCGATTGACCGCAAGCGGAAGGAGGCTTCCTGATGCTTGACGTGTTCTATCTGCCGGATCCTGCTGGCGACGTTCCCGACTGGCAGGTGGTGGTTCGTGATGGCCGCCCGGTGAGGGTGATCAACCCGGCCGCTGTGGAGGCGCTTATCCGAGAGTCTCCGCTTGGTGAGGTTGAGGCCCGTCGTCGTCTGGTCGCGGCCGGCTATCCGTTCGGTGGTGATCGGTGATGCCTGAGAATCCTGCGGTTCTGTATCCGGCCGACTATCGGCGTGCTGCTGCGTTGATCGTCCACTTCCAGCATGGCGATACCGAGGGTGTCGCTGCCGTGTTGGGTGAGACTTCCGAGGATGGCCGCCCGGTGTCGTTGATTCTGGCCGTGCTCCAGGTCTATGCCGAGCTGGTGCCGGAGCTTCGTTCGGAGTTGGGTATCTCGCTGATGACCAGTTCCATCTTGCGGATGGCCGGGATGGAGTCGGACGCCGGTGGTGATCGGTCGTGAAGCCGTGTCTGACGTGTGGTGCTCCGTCGCCTGGTTCCAGGTGCGCCGAGCATGATGTTCCGCGCCGTGGTGGTGTGAAGTCTGCGCCTGAGGCCCGGGGGTATGACAATGCGTGGCGCCAGCTTTCGAAGCGGGCCCGCCGTCTTCAACCGTTCTGTTCCGACTGCGGAGCGACTGAGGATCTTCAAGCGGATCATTCTGTGGAGGCGTGGCGCCGTCGGGCCCTCGGTCTGCCGGTGCGGCTGCGTGATGTTGACGTGGTGTGTGGCCCGTGCAACCGGGAGCGTGGCGCTGCGCGGGGCCCGCTCGTTGACGGTGGGGACGTGTCCCCCTCCCCCGGCGCCGCCACCCGCGCCGTCAAGGCAGGAACACCATCACACACCCCCGGGGGGTATCGTGGTTGAGCTATCGAATCCTACGAACTCCAGGTGCGCGAGTCGGTCTCGCATCCTCGTCATGCTGACCCGGCTCGTAAGACCACCATCCGGCTGGAGACAGGTAATACGTTCGCTCACCGTCGACTACCCGGAGCAAACCGTAATCGGTAAGTTCGGCGGAATCTGGCGCAATGACCTGCCCGTTGGCAAGTGCAATTTTCGGCTTGGTCGTCATATGGGAATTGTGTCATGAAGGCCGGTCCGAAGGCTGCTGTGGACCCTTCCCCCTTGCCGTGGAGGCCTCGGAAGGTCGGTGCCGCGCGGTTCGCCGCGTTCTGTGAGCGGGTCGTGAAGGTGCCCAAGGGCACGGGGGCGCGTAGGCCGCTTCGGTTGCGCGGCT
>CAZEAV010000321.1:0-4083 GCA_964510215.1 uncultured Iamiaceae bacterium | reverse complement strand
GTCCTGGCTCCGTGGGAGCCAGGATAGTTCGGGGGTGTGACATTTTCTGGGGCGCGTGGTGCCCGGCCGGCCCCTTCGCCGACGACGCGAGACAACGCGCCCGCGGGCGCGGGCGCGCTCCCGCGGGAGTCCCGGCCGAGCTCGGTCGCGGCCGCCAGCCGTGGTGTCCGACGCCCAAGCACATCGACCTGCTCAGGCGACTGTGCGCCGACGGGGCGGTCGGGTGATCACCTTGCTCACGCACGGCGGGATCGCCTCATGTGCCGCGTGGTCACGCGCCCGGTAGGTCGATGGCGGTTCGCCGACGATCTCGCTGAACCGCGAGCTGAACGACCCGAGCGACGTGCACCCGACGGCGAAACACGTGTCGGTCACCGACCATCCCTCGCGCAGCAGCGCCTTGGCCCGCTCGATGCGCCGGGTCATCAGATAGGCATAGGGCGTCTCGCCGTAGGCGGCGCGGAACCTGCGGGAAAAGTGGGCCGGCGACATCGCCGCGGCGCGGGCGAGCGCGGGGACGTCGAGTGGCTCGGCGTACGCGCGATCCATCAGGTCACGTGCCCGACGCAGGTGCACGAGGTCGGCTCGTTCCTCGGGCGTCATACGCACCGAGAATAGGCCCCGCCGTCGGCCGCCGTCCCACGCCGTACGCCACGCGATGCGGGCGTCCGGACGCGTCGTCTTGTGCTGAGGGCCTGTGCGTGCGGCCGCTCGCGGGCGGGCTAGCGCGACGCTTCGGTCGACACCGGGTTCCGGATCGTCGCCCAGGAGACCACGCCGCCGACCAGACACAGCCCCGCACAGATCAGGATGGCGTGCCGGTACGCGGTGTCGAAGGCCGTGACCGGACCGTTCACCCGCAGTCCGACCACGGCCGGCAGGAACGCGACCGCCAGGAGGCCGGCACCACGGGCCACGGCATTATTCACCCCGGATGCCAGACCGGCCAGATGGTCCTCCAACGCGCCCATCGCGGTGGCGGTCAGCGGACTCACCGTGAAGACCAGCCCGATGGCGAACACGACCGCGGCCCCCAGAATCGTCGGCACAAAGCTGGTATGGGCGCCGACCGTGGCGAACCAGGCCATGCCGGCCGCGGCGACGAGCGGGCCGACGGTCATGGGCAGACGCGGGCCGATCCGGACCGAGAGCCGCCCCATCCCGGCGCTGAACAGGAGCAGGAACAGGCTGAGCGGCAGCAGTGTCGCCCCGGCCTGCAGCGCCGAGAAACCGAGCACGATCTGGAGCTGCAACACCACCAGGAACGTCGCGCCGCCCAGGCCGCCGTACATGGTGAGTGTGGTCAGGTTCGCACCACTGAACTGACGAGACCGGAAGATGCCGAGCGGGAGCATCGGATGCATCGAGTGCATTTCGATGACGACGAAAGCGACGAGGCCCACGATGCCGACGGCTCCGGCGCCGACTTCGACGGTGCCGACACCCGAGCCCGATTCGATCAGCGCGTACGCGATGCCGGCCAGGGCGAGTGAGCCGACCGCGGCGCCGGCGTAGTCGACCCGGGGTGCCGCCTCGTCGTCACGCGACTCGGGTGCCCGAGACGACATCCAAAGAGCGAACGCCGCCAGGGGCACGTTGATGAAGAACACGGCCCGCCACGTCACGGCGTCGATCAGCCAGCCTCCCAGGAACGGGGCGATCGCTGTTGCCACACCGGCCATGCCCGACCAGGCGCCGATCGCCCAGGCGCGATCATCGGGGTGGAACGACGAACTGAGGATCGCGAGGCTCCCGGGCACGAGCATGGCGCCTCCGATGCCCTGGACGCCTCGGGCGACGATCAGCGCGATCATCGACGGCGCGGCACCACTGGCCACCGAGGCGACGGTGAACGCCACGAGGCCGACCCGGAACATCCGCCGGCGTCCGAACCGGTCACCGAGTGTGCCGCCCAACAGCAGGAGCGCGGTGAGCGTGACGAGGTAGGCGTCGACCGTCCACTGCAACCCGGTCGTGCCGCCGTTCAGGTCGTGGTCGATCGTGGGAAGGGCGATGTTCACGACGGTGCTGTCGAGGAACACCATGCCCGACCCGAGAACGGTCGTGGCCAACACGAATCGCGCCTGCGCCGTGTGGGCGCGGATCACCGGTGCAGGCACGGGCCCAACGGTATCGACGCGACGCCGGGCACAGAAGGCGCGCCGGATGGCGGGTGCGTCAGCGTGGTTCGAGGATCACCACTGGAATGTCGCGATCGGTATTGCGCTGGTAGCCCTCGTAGCCCTTGTAGGCCGCGGTGATCTTCGGCCACAGCTCGGCTTTTTGGTCCGCGTCCGCGGTGCGCGCGGTCATGGGCCGGGTACTGCCGTTCGCGGTGAGCTCGACGTCGGGGTTCGCGGCGAGGTTCTTGTACCAGTCCGGATGGTCACTGTGCCCGCCCTTGGAGGCCACCCCCACGACACGGTCCTCATCGAAGACCGGGGCGGTCAACATCGTGGACCGGCGTTGTCCCGACCTGCGTCCGACGGTGTGCAGCTCGACTGGTTGCATGCCGAGCAGTTGTCTCGGCCAGCGTCCGCCGGTGACCTTCAGCGCCGTCCGGTGGCCGTGCTCCAGCATCCACGCGCCGATTGCGACGACCTTGTCCGGATTGTGCATTCCTCGACCTCCCGGCTGTTCCGACGAAGGGCCAAAGTGAGAGTCTTGCCGATCCGACGGGCGCGTTTCAGTCGGCGGCGGCGTCGAACCCGAGACCGCCGTCGTCGATCACCGCCACCCGGCCGCTTCTCAGGTCGTCGAGTAGGCCGACCACGACCGGCGGGCGACCGTCGGGGAGCACCATGGTCTCCAGGCCCCGCAGCGTCGTCACCGTCGCCGCCAGATTCACCTTCACCGCACGCGCGTAGTCGGCCCGGTCGGTATCGCCGAGACGGTCGACGATCTCAGTGACCAGGTCGCCCAACGCGCCGTCGGGCCGATCCGGCGCGATCGCGGCGCCGACCGCGCCACACATCGTGTGGCCCACCACGGCAACCAGCTCGGTGCCCAGCGCTTTGGGGCCGAACTCCACACTGCCCAGGGCCGAACCGGTGAGCGCCTGCCCGGCCGTGCGGACGGTCAGGATCTCACCGACCCCCACGTCGAACAGCATCTCCAGCGGCGCCCGGGAGTCCACGCATCCGAGCACGGTGGCGAATGGATGTTGGCCGTCGTCCACGAGCTGGCCCCGGCGCTCGGGCGTGACGGAGGTGACCTTCGGTGTGCCCGCCGCGAACCGTCGGTTCCCCTCCAGGAGGCGCTTCAGGGCGTCGCGGGCTGACAGGGGTTGCGGATCGGTCATGGCACACGCGTCTAGCCGACCGGGTGCGGTCGTACCCATTCGCCGCGTCGACCGATGCCCCCGGGCCGACGTCGACTCGTCGATCGATCCGTTAGCGTCGCGCCCGTGCGCAAGCAACGTCGTCGCCGTCGGAGTCTCGCCAAGATCGCGCTCGCGGCCGTGGTGGCCGGAGTCGTCGCGTTCTTCGCGTCCGCCGCGGGTCGACCCGCGCAGATGAACGGTTTCTGGGCCGCAGCCACGTTCCACGCCGACGGCTCGGCGACGGTGCACGAGACTATCGACTACCACTTCGCAAAGAGTCGTCACGGCATCTACCGGACCATTCCCGGGTTGTCGATGGCCCAGGCCGACCAGATCGAGGTCACCGGCGGCGAGGCGCAGGTGCAGCCGATCGCGGAGGGCATCCGCATCCGGATCGGCAATCCGAACGAGAAGGTCTCTGGAGACCACCGCTACGGGATCACCTATCCGCTGCCCAGAACCCAGGTGTCGCCCGGCCGCATCGGCTGGAACGCGGTGGGCACCCAGGTCACCGTTCCGATCGCCCACGCCGAGCTGGATCTGGTCGCGCCGTGGAAATGGACTGCGCCCGAATGCTCGGTCGGTGCGCGCGAGTCGTTCCAGGACTGTGCGATCAGCCAACCCGAACCCGGGCACCTGGTGGTGTCCCACGGCCATCTCGACCCGGGTGAGGGCATCACGGTCTATGCCCGACGGGGCACGCCGTTGGCCGCCACGCCGAGCCCGCGCACGCCCCACTCGTTCGACACGTCGTTGCCGTT
>CAZEAV010000320.1:0-4112 GCA_964510215.1 uncultured Iamiaceae bacterium | reverse complement strand
AGCCGGATCAAACTGAAGGGTTTACTGAACTGGTGGAAGAACTCGGGTATCCGGGAACTCCGGAACAGGGCCTCGAAACCGAACAATCCTTTGTTCAGGATGACCGCCATCACTCCTGCGGCGATGCCGAGGACCACATAGAGCGGGAGCTGCGCGCCCGATGCCGCGTGGATGCCGAATGCCTGGAACAGCGGATTCGGTCCGATCAACTCATAGTGGATCTCGGTCGCGATGCCGGTGGCCAGCAACAGGGGCAGCAGGGCCCGCAGCGAGCGCTCGAACAACAGCAGTTCGAACGCGATGATGATCGCCGCGATGGGCGTGGCGAACACACCGGCCATTCCCGCCGCGGCACCGGTCGCCAGGGCGATCCGACGTTCGGCCGCGGACAACTTCAGGATCTGGCCGATGAGCGAACCCGCGGAACCGCCCGTGACGATGATCGGACCCTCGGCGCCGAACGGTCCGCCCGTGCCCATGGCCAGCGCGGCGGACAGCGGTTTCGCCAACACCACCTTGGGAGGGATCCGGCTGTGATCGAAGACGATCGCCTCGAGGGATTCGGGAATCCCGTGACCTTTGATCGTCGGCGCCCACTTCGCGAGGAGTGCGACGACCACCGCGCCTCCGACGGCCACCAGGATCAATTCGGGACCCGGGTGGTAGTGCTGGAGATCCGGCAGATCGAACGCGACCTTGTGCAGCAGCGCCACGTTCGAGATGAGTCCGACGAGGTTCACGATGAGGTACGCCGCGACCCCTCCGACACATCCCAGCACCACCCCGATGCCGGCGAGAAGTGCCATGCGGCGGGAGGACTCGCCCAAGCTCACCTCCCGCTCACCATCGATGTCGAGCGCGCGAACGAACGGTTGGAGAAATTGCATTGTCATGATAGTATCGACGCACGACTAAACCATGCCAAATCGTCTCCGAGCCTGATGGGCGTGGAAGGTTCTCCGCGCCAGAAATTCCTCCCGTCCCGGGTCGTTCGGACCCTGGGTGACCTGGAGTCCCGGACATCGCTCGCCGGTGGTGGGGAGGGCCTGGGCATCATCGCCGAACTCGTCGCGGCGCTGTACCACTACGACTTCCACGCACGAGCCAGAGCCGTCACCGAATGCTGGGAGGACGCGGTCGACGGGAACGCGGCTGCGGCCGCCGAGCTCGCCCGCCGGATCGCCGAACTGCTCGAGGACTCGAACTACCGTCGCATCACCTCCGAGCAGCTGACAGCCGCGGTCTCCACCGAACTCCTGCTCCCCTTACGTCTCGAGGTCGACCTCGACGTGTACCGGGAACTGCTCATCTACCATCGCGGGAGCCATCGCGACACCGTGCTCGTGCGGCGGTGGGATCGGATCCGCAGGAAGGAACGCCGGGTGACCGTGGACCGGCGGCTGCTGGTGCACACCCAGGTGCAGTCGGCGGACTGGTTCGCCGAACGGGGCATCGACCCGGCCGCATCCGGCCTGGAGCCGGGTCGCATCGATCTGCGGCACTTCCGGGACATCCCCCGCGCGAACATCGCCACGCTGCTGCCCTCGGCCAGAGTCCGGTACCGGTTCGTCGACACGCTGATCATGGGCATCCCCGCGGTCGCGTCGGGCATCGTGGTGCTCACCACCAAATTGCTCACCACGCTCGGGCTCATCTTCGTGCTGATCGGCGCCTGGTTGGGGCTGCGGGATGAGACGCCCCGTCTCGACCAGGCGTCCCTCGTGGTGCTGATCGGGGGACTCGCCGCGCTGGGCGGGTTCTGCGCGCGGCAGTACGCCAAGCTGAAGGGCCGACGGGTCGAATACCTGAAGATCCTCAACGAGCATCTGTTCAGTCACACCCTCGGCGACGGCTCGGAGGTGATCTTCTCGCTACTGCACTCGGCCGAACAACAGGAGGTCACCGAGGTGCTGATCGGCTACCGGTTTCTGGTCGACCGGCCCGGAGGGTACCGTGCTCCGGAGCTGGACATGGCGGTCGAACGCTGGCTGCACCGGGCCTCTGATCGGTCCATCGACTTCGATGTCGACGGGGCGCTGGCCAAGCTGTTGTCCCTTCACCTCGCCGTCACCGACCACCCCTCGCCCGATGACGACCCCACGTTCCACGCCGTACCGCCCGACGTCGCGCATCGGGTGCTCACCGAAGCGTGGGCGCAGATCTTCGACGAGCGCGCCGACCCGGGCCTCGTGAAAGCCGAGGCGACCACGGGTCGCTGATCGATGCAGGGGCGGACGCGCCGATCAGCGCGTGGCGACCGCCAGGAACAGTCCGTACTCGGCGTCGTCGTGGGCCACCGTGCCACAGTCGGAGATCTGCACGTCGCCGAACCCGGCCTCATGCAGCCAGGCGGTGCACTCCCCCCGATCGAATCCGTGGTGCACGTCCACGTCGGGCCCGTGGAACGACCCGTCCTCCGCGTCAAGGTCCACGATGCACAGGTGCCCGGCGGGCTCGAGCATCGTGGCGAATGCGCGGAGCGTGCGGGGGATGTCGGTGACGTGGTGCAGCACCATCGACGTGACGACGAGGCCGAAGTGCTCGTCTTCCGGCGGTGCGTCGCGGGAGAGGTCGACATCCCAGATGCGCGCGGCCTCCAGTCGTTGATCGTCGACCTTGCGCTGCATCTGCTCCCGCATCCCGGCCGACGAATCTGCCAACGTGACCGGCCCGACCTGGTCGATCAGTTGCTCGGACACCAGTCCGGTGCCGGCACCGTATTCGAAGAGGCTCGGTCGATCCGCCAGATCGACCTCCTCGCCGATCCGCCGGGCGATCGTGCGCGCCCGCTCGACCTTCGCCGGATCGTCCCAGGTCGCAGCCCGTTCGTCGAAGCTCTGTCCGGGGTGATCGTGGGCCACGAGAGCGACGCTACCGGCAGGACACGGATGCGTCGAGACCGCTCGGGGCGCGGGTCCCGCGGCGCGCCTTCCGGTTCCCGCGGTGTCGCCGCGACGAACTCAGGGCCGGCGCCCGCCGAAACAGAGCAGGCTCGTCTGGGCGTCCGCGTCGGCAGGAGGGTCGAGCTTCGGGCCGAAGAACCCCGGCGACCGGATCAGGTCGTCCACCGGGAGCATCAGCTGCAGCTGTTCGGCGCACTGGGAAGCGTCCAGCGTCTCGTCCTGACCGGTCGCCCGGGCCAGGTCCCAGGTGTGGAACAACGTGTCCCCGCACAGCAGTCCACCGACGAGCTGGGCAAACGTCATCTCCCCGAACGGCGACTGCACCGTGGTGTCGGCAACGGACGGATCTCTGAGCGCACCGAGCACCGCGGCGCGTGCATCGTGCCACGCGGCAACGAGGTCCCCGTCGGGCTGCGGCGCGTCGTGGGCCTGGCCCAGCGTGGACAGCATCGCATGATGGGAACCGATCAGATGCGTCACCAGGGCGCGCACATCCCAATCCGGACATGGCGTCGGGGCCGCCCACTGGTCGTCGCCGACGCCGTGCAGTCGGCTGTCGAAGCCTTCGGAGATCTGGTCGTAACGGTCGAGTGGTTCGGTCATGGCACGTACGCTACCGGCGTCCCCGTCGCGCCCGGATCCGGGCACCCCACCGGCGGGACGACGCCCGGTCGTGGGGGATCGGTCACGGCCGGGTCGACCGGGCCACGCGCCGGATGAGGGCCGCCTCCACCGTCGGCCACTCCTCCGCGGTGACCGAGTACATCGCCGAGTCCCGCAACGACCCGTCCTCCCCCGGCGCCCGCGACGGTGACCAGTTGCGGAGCACCCCTTCGAAGGTGGCACCGAGACCGAGGATGGCTCGGCGAGAACGTGCATTGCGGGCGTCGGTCTTCAAGTCGACCCGCTGGACGTCGAATGTGGTGAATGCGTGACCCAGCAGCAACAGCTTCGCCTCGGTGTTGATGCCCGTCCCCATGGCCGAAGCGGCCAGCCACGTGGCCCCGATCTCCACCGCGAACGGGCCGGTCGCACCGGCGAGCGCGCGCGGTTCGAGGAACGAGGTGCTGCCCACTGCCCGTCCGTCGGAGGCGCGGATCTGGGCGAACACGAGCCGGTCTCCCCGAGAGACGTCGGCCTGTTGCGCGGCGAGATAGGCCGCGATCGCGTCGGGTTGGGGGACGCCGGTGAAGCCGTACTCCCCACGGT
>CAZEAV010000319.1:0-4120 GCA_964510215.1 uncultured Iamiaceae bacterium | reverse complement strand
GCGCGGTCCCCATGGGCCCCTTGATGCCGCGCAGCGGGTACCTCTTGATGAGGTCGTCGATGCGGGCGACCGCGATGAGGATCTCGTCGGCGATCGTGGCGAAGCGCTTGCCCAGCGTGGTCGCCTGGGCGGCGACGTTGTGGCTGCGTCCGACCATGACGGTGTGGGCGTATTCGCCGGCACGTTGTGCGAGACGACTCGACAGGGCGACCACCCGGGCGCGCACCAGCTCCAGCGACCGGCGGACCTGGAGCTGTTCGACGTTCTCGGTCAGATCCCGCGATGTCATGCCTTCGTGGATGTACTCGTGGCCCGCGAGCGCGTTGAACTCCTCGATCCGGGCTTTGACGTCGTGGCGGGTGACGCGCTCGCGTTCGGCGATCCCATCCAGATCGACCTGGTCCACGACCGCCTCGTACGCGGCGATCGCGTCGCGGGGTATCGCGACACCGAGGTCGCGCTGGGCCTCCATCACCGCCAGCCAGAGGCGTCGCTCCAAGACCACCTTGTGGCGCGGCGACCACAACTCGACCATTTCTCCGCTCGCGTAGCGGTCCGCGAGAACGTTGGGCAACAGCGGCTCGGCCATCGCTCTCAACGGTACCCGTACGCGATGGTTCCCGAGGAGGCAGCCGAGCGATTCGGCCCACATCCAAGGCCCAATCGGCGCTATCGTCACGGTACGTGACCCCCTCGATACGGTCGGTCTGGGCACCTGAGTCGTTCGACCCAATTGTGTCAAGTGGCGATTCGTTGACGACGACGTTAGAACCAATTCCACATTTTCGAGGGATGAGGAGACCGCCCGTGTCAGAAACCTGTGCCAAGCACTCCTTCGAACCCGCAGCAGGAGTTTGTCGGCAATGCCGAAACAGCTACTGCAGTGACTGTCTCATCTACGCTTTCGGACCGAAGAAGCCGCCCTACTGCGTGACGTGCGCGCTGAACGTGGCGGGAGTCCGGCATCGGGGCGCCGCACCCAACCCCCGACTGCGGAGAAAGGGGCTTTTCGGGCGCAAGGTCATCGTCGAGGACGAGCCCGTCAAGGTCGCCTCGTTCGACGATTTTCAGATCGAGCTGCCCGAATCGGCGTCGACCGCTCCCGTCATGATGCGCACGACCCGTCGCGAGGCATCCTCGGAGCTGATCGAAGCGGTGATGTCAGAGGAACGACGCTTCGAATCCGAGCGCGACATCGAGTCGGCGGCGACCGCCACCACCACCTTGTCCGACGACTCGGTCGATTCGCTGACCGGTTGGGCCGAGTCACTCGGCAGCGACACCGACGAATCCGACGAGACCGACGAACCGCTGCAGGACGCCCAGGCCACATCCGGCTCGTCTTTCTGATCGACTGCGCCGGCGGCGGCACGATCCGACGGCGGCGGCCGGTCAGAGGAGTCTCAGGGCGACGCGGCGATGTCGGACCGGTAGTGCATGCCCGGCCACGAGATCTCCCCGAGCGCGTCGTACGCGCGTTCGCGTGCCGCGGCGACGTCGTCACCGAACCCGCATACATTCAGTACCCGTCCCCCGGCCGAGACCAGTTGCCCGTTCTCGTCGGCTGCGACCCCGGCACCGAACACCGCCGCCCCAGGGTGGGCGATCGCGTTGTCGAGCCCGCCGATGACATCGCCTGAGCGAGGCGACGACGGATACCCCTGGGCCGCGGCGATCACGGTCACCGCGGCGCCGTCGTCGAACGACGGCTCGCCCGAGAGCTCGCCGGCGGCCGCGGACGCGAGCAGCTCGGTGAGACTCGAGGTCAGCCGTGGCACCACCACCTGGGTCTCGGGATCCCCGAAACGAACGTTGTACTCGATGATCTTCGGCCCCTCCGGGGTGAGCATCAGCCCTGCGTACAACACGCCGCGGTAGTCGATGTCGCGCAGCCGCAGCGCAGACACGGTGGGGATGATGATCGTGGCCATGATCTGGTCCACCAGCTCGGACGTCGCCGCCGGCACCGGAGAATAGGCGCCCATCCCGCCCGTGTTGGGGCCGGCGCCACCGTCGAAGACCCGCTTGAAATCCCGCGACGGGGCCAATGCCACCGCCCGCGTGCCGTCACACACGGCCAGCAGGGTCAGCTCCATGCCGGTCATTCCCTCCTCGATCACCACCCGGCGTCCCGCGTCGCCGAAGGACTCCCCGGCGAGCTTCGCCCGCACGTCGGCCTCGGCGTCGGCGCGATTCTCGGTGACCAGCACCCCTTTGCCGGCCGCGAGCCCGTCGGTCTTGATCACGAACGGGGGCTCCTGGTCGTCCAGGTAGTCCAGAGCCGGTTCGACCGAATCGAAGGAGCGGTGGCGGGCCGTGGGCACTCCGGCATCCACCAGCAGCTGCTTCATGTACGCCTTGGAGCCTTCCAACCGGGCACCGTCGGCACCGGGGCCGAACACGAGGCGGCCCGCGGCGCGCAAGGTATCCGCCAATCCGTCCACCAACGGGGCTTCCGGCCCGATCACGAACAGGTCCGCCTCGAGTTGCTCCGCGGGCACATCGGTGACCGTGATCGCGCCGGATCCGTCCAGCCCGGTCGCCTTGGACATCGCCGGGTTGCCCGGCGTGACGATCACCTCGGCGTCGCGGGACAGGACCGCGGCCAGTGCGTGCTCCCGTCCGCCGGAGCCGACGACGCAGACCTTCATGTCGCAGCCCGCACGTTGGTGCCGGAGCAGTAGTGGTCGACGCGCCGGCTCCGCGCCGCCCCGGTCGACCTCCACACTGCGAACTTCGGGAGTTTTTGTGCCTTCAAGGCACAAAACCTCCCGAAGTTCGGCTGGGGGTGGGCGTACGCGGTCATGCGAGCTGCGCCTCGTGGAAGCGCACGTACTGGTCCCGACCCGGCCCGGTTCCCACGATCGACACGGGCACACCGATCTGGCTCTCGAGGAACGCCAGGTAGTCCGATGCGGCCGCCGGCAGATCATGCGCCTCGGTGATGCTCGACAGGTCGGTCTTCCAGCCGGGCAGCGTCTCGTACACCGGCGTGGCATGGTGCAGCACCGACTGGTGGTACGGCAGGTGGGTCACCCGCTTCCCGTCGATCTCGTACGCCACGCACACCTTGATCTCGTCGAAGCTGTCGAACAGATCGAGCTTGGTGATCGCCACCTCGGACAGCGAGTTGATGCGCACGGCCTGACGCATCATCACCGCGTCGAACCAGCCCGGTCGGCGACGCCGGCCGGTGTTCACGCCGTACTCGTGGCCGGTCTCGACGATGTAGTCGCCGATCGCCAGGTCGCCCGGGTCGGCCCCATCGGCGCCGACGCCACCGATCGCCTCGGCGCTTATGGGCAGCTCGGTCGGGAACGGACCGGTCCCCACCCGGGTGATGTACGCCTTGGCGATCCCGATGACCCGGTCGATGGAGCGCGGCCCCACGCCCGCGCCCGTGCAGGCACCGCCCGCCACCGGATTGGATGACGTGACGAAGGGATAGGTGCCGTGGTCCAGGTCCAGGAACGTCGCCTGCGCGCCCTCGAACAGCACGTGTTGGCCGGCTTCGAGCGCCTCGTGCACCAGGGTGACGGTGTCGGTGATGTGCGGGGCGAGCCGGGGTGCACATTCGGTGAGGTATTCGTCCGCGATCTCCTCTGCGTCGAGCGGGAGCTGGTTGAACACCTTTGCGAGTACGGCATTCTTCTCCTTGAGCACCACATCGAGTTTGGCGCGGAAGATCTTGGGGTCGAGAAGATCCTGGACCCGCAGACCGACCCGGGCCGCCTTGTCCGCATATGCGGGGCCGATACCCCGCTTGGTGGTCCCCAGCTTGGACCTGCCTAGGCGGCGTTCGGTGAGACGGTCCAGTTCCTGGTGGTAGGGCAGGATCAGGTGTGCGTTGCCGCTCACGGCCAGCCGGTCGCACCGGACGCCGCGGGCGGTCAGCGCGTCGATTTCGGCGAGCAGCACCCGGGGATCGATCACCACGCCGTTGGCGAGCACGGGGGTGATGTGGTCATAGAGCACTCCGCTCGGCACCAGTTGGAGCGCAAAGGTCTCCCCGTCGACCACCAGGGTGTGGCCGGCGTTGTGGCCGCCCTGATAGCGGACGACCATCTGCATCTCCTTGGCGACGAGGTCGGTGATCTTGCCTTTGCCTTCGTCGCCCCAC
>CAZEAV010000318.1:0-4124 GCA_964510215.1 uncultured Iamiaceae bacterium | reverse complement strand
GCTCTGAGCGAGCGGGTCGCCATCGGTCGACCGGCGCCATGCCACGGACCGGCTGTCGCTGCGAGTATCGAAGTTGCGGTCACGCGACGAGTCCGGAAGGTGGGCTCGCGGCGCGACTGAGTTATGACATGCTTGTTTTTGTCAACAACCGCGGAAACAAGTATGTCATAACCTCTCTTCCATCCGAATCGGCGTGATCCGCTCCCCATGTTCATGGAGCCAGCGGACTTTGCCGCCGCATTTCCCGGCGAATCCGACTACCTCGAATGCAAGAAGGGCGTCTCCGACAAGGAGTTCCAGAAGGCGCCGGTTACCTTCTCGAACGCAGCCGGCGGGGTCATCCTGTGCGGAGTCGCCCCCGACGGGCAGGCTGTCGGGGTTACGACACCGGGTGAGAGAAGCAAGGGGATCTACCAGGCGTTCCGGCACGTGCAGAATCCCGGCCGCTACGACCTACACCAGTTGAGTGTCGGTAGCGCAGTGGTCTTGGTCGTGGCGGTTCACCGCCGCGAAGAGGGGTTCTCGATCGCCAACGCCGTTGCCCACCGATCATACGAAGCGACCGGCACGGCGATTCGCATCGATTTGCGCCCGACCAGCGTGACCATCACTTCACCGGGCGGTCTGCCTGAGCCCTTCACCATCGAGCACATCCGTGAACAGCAAGCCGCACGCAACGACCTCGTACTCACCACGCTAAGACGGCTTCATCTCGCAGAAGACCAAGGAAGGGGCATCGATCGGATCCAGGACGACATGGCGGGCAACCTGCTCGATGCTCCCGAATTCGACACCGACGGCTCATCGTTCACCGTCACTCTGAAGACCGGCGGCGTCGTCACCGCCCGCGAGCGTGCGTGGGTGCGAGGCCTGGTCGACGACGACCGTCTCGACCCTCGCTCAGCACTGGTGCTCGTGGAGGTCGCCCGAACCGGCCGTATCACGAACAAGCGAGTTCGGGAGCGCCTCGCAGTCGACAGCGTCGACGCTCGTTCGATTCTGCAAGGTCTCGTTGGCGAAGGATTGTTGCGGCAAGTCGGTGAACGCGGAGGAGCGGAATATCAGATTGCACCGCCGCTCGCTGTGCCGGAGCGGATCCGCTACACCGACAACGAACTCGATCGGATGGTGTTGGAGCTTGCCGTCGACGGGCCGGTGACCAACGCGATGGTGCGTGAAAGGACTCTCCTCGACGCCGCCCAGGCACGTAAGACACTCCGTCGGTTGGTCGCCGACGAGAAGCTGGTGCAGCGTGGCTCGCGGCGAGGCACTCGCTACGAACTTCCGTGAGCCAAGGCGGCCGGTCTGCGCGAACTGCTCGGACTCTGAGGGTAACGCCGTCGAGGTCGGGTCTGGTGGCTACGACCCCGCCGGATCGCTGTGGGGTAGCCAGCTGGTGCAACGAGCACCTCAGGGTCCCACTGCAAGGCCTCAAGGCACGTTCCAGTAGACGCGATCGGTGTCGTCGAAGCTCGCGAGCGGTTCGATGAAGATGAGGCCTCCCGCGATCGCTTCGGCGGGCGCGTCGATGCACACGGTCACCTGGAGTTTGCCACCCGGCTCGATGGTGGAGTCATCGGTTTCGACCATCGCGCCGCATTCGAAGTTCGGATACTGGACCTTGTCGGAACCGGAGAGCACCACCGACAGATCCATCGCGGGTGAGCCTTCGTCGGTTCCCTCATAGGCCGCAGTGAAGGTCACCTCGGCGTACTGACCCTTGGAAGGCGGGTCGTTGAACTCGTTCGCCGACTGCACCTGGCTCGTCGCATCCGGAGTGATCGAGTCGACCGTGACCTGGTAGTCCCCGACCTTTGCCGACTCACCGACGGCGAGAGGCTTGGAGCGGTCACCGCGTGTGGCGACGGTCGTCGTCGGCTCCGACGAGGCTTCGGTCGTGTTCTCGGTGTCGGGCGGTGCCGAGTCATCGTCGCCAGACTCGGACTTGTCGCAGGTGTGGGTCGTCGGCTCGATCCCGAGTGCCTGACCCGCTTTTGCGAGCGCGGAGCGCTCCTTGCTCGTGGGGCCGTCCGCCTCGGAACCGGGGTCCTGTGCATCGAGACCCCAGTTGCCGCCCTCGATGATGGCGAACTCCGCGACCCCGAAACCACATGCGAAGGACTTCGCGACCGCGAACGCTGCCTTTGCCCCTGCAGCATTCTTCCATTGTGTCGCGGTGAGGTCGATGCCGTCGGTGGTGCATTTCAGTTCGGTGGCCGGATCGGCGATGCCGAGGTCGAGGTCGTCCTTCGCCTTCTTGTACGGCGTGGGCGCCTTGGGGCACGAAATCCCGGCGTCGACGAGCTTGGCGCGGACCTCGGCCAGGTCGGTGATCGACGAACCGCCGCCGCCTCCACAACCGGTGACGCCGGCGGCGATCAGGCAGGTGGCCGCAATGATGGTGAGCTTGTTCATGCCCCTCCTTGGGTTGGGGTGGCCCATCGGCCACGACAGTTGCCGGGTGCCCTCGTCGACGATGGGCACCAACGGGTCCACACTCGCAGGTGGGTGTGACACCCGCGCACGACGACCGTCGATGAGGACGCTCGGGACGCGTACGAGGCGTTTCTCGCCGGCGGGTCGCACTCGGGCCGTGATGGTGGGTGATCACCGAACGCCTCGAGCGTAAGGTGCCGGAATCCGCAATGGTAGGTACCTACCTACCGCACTCGCTGCTCGGGAGGTGGCCATGACGACGATCTCTGCCCGTGACTTCAACCGTGACGTGAGTGCGGCGAAGCGTGCTGCCGCGGAAGGCCCCGTCGTGATCACCGACCGAGGCAAACCGGCGTTCGTGTTGTTGACGATCGACGACTACGACGGCATGCGAGACCAGCGCAACATCTACGACCGCCTCCGCATGGACGATGGCGGCGACATCGAATTCGAGCCGGTGATCCTGCGGGACTTCCCGCGCCCTGCCGAACGGTGAGCTATCTCCTCGACAGCAACGTCGTCAGCGAACTGCGAAAACCCGCGGGGAGCATCGACGAGAACGTGGCCTCGTGGGTTGCCGCACTGGGTTCGGATCGGCCATATGTGAGCGTGATGACGCTGTTCGAGGTGCGGCTCGGCGTTCTGCTGATCGCGCGACGCGACGAAGTGCAGGGGAGGATGCTGCGCCGTTGGTTCGACGGCAGCCTGATCGACGCGTTCGCGGGTCGCACGTTGCTCATCGACGTGCCCGTCGCGTTGCGCGCCGCCGAGTTGCGTGTGCCCGATCCGAGGCCAGAACGTGATGCGCTGATCGCCGCGACGGCTCTGGTGCACTCGCTCACGGTCGCCACCCGAAACGTCGACGACGTCGCACCGATGGGTGTGGACGTCGTGAACCCGTGGGCCGGCTGAGCCTGGGGAACGCGCACGCTCGTGCGCACGACACCGACTCGACCGGGCCTCGAGGGCGCCGGCGGGCCCTTCGGCCGACAGGGCTCGCCCGATGGGCTACTCGACGGGCCGGCTGGTCTTGCGCACCTGCCCGGCGAACGAGTCGAGACTCCAACCACCGGCGACGGCGTCACGCATGGTCTCCCAGCCCTCGCCGTGACGGTCGAGGTGCCGGTGGGTGAGCACCACGTCGGTGCGCGTCGGGGAGACCTCGGTGAAGTTGATCTCGATCTCGCTGGTGCGCTCCGGGTCGGTCTCGATCTGCCAACGGGTGTTGATGTCCCAGCTGAAGCACACTCGGCCCGGCGGCTCGTACGCGAGGACGCGTGCCCAGCGGCACTCGCTGCCGTCCACGCCCCGGTCGATGATGTTGCCGCCCACGAAGGGCTCGAACACCATCTCGGCGAGTGGCGCGGTGAGGATGTGTTTGTCCGTGTCCCACCAGGTGCCGATCTCCGCGGTGAACACCTCGAACGCACGGGCGATCGGGGCGTCGACTTCGGTGGAGACGCGGACTGTCGTGGCATCGGTGATGGTCATGGTTGCTCCTGGCGGTTGTTGGTGGATCAGGGATTGCGGGGTCGGTTCTCTGGCGTGGTGAGTGTGAGGCGCTCCTCGAACTCTGGATTCCAGGTGTCGGTGAGACGCTCGGACGTGAGCACGCGGTCAGCGGGCCAGCCAGCGCTGTCCCATGCCCGTGCGGCTTCGACGGTGCCGCCGTAGTCCAGCCACACCGG
>CAZEAV010000317.1:0-4139 GCA_964510215.1 uncultured Iamiaceae bacterium | reverse complement strand
CGAGGGCGCGAGCGGCGAGGCGCTGCTGGCGCCCCGGGCACACGAGCGCGCAGCATCCGGGACAGGCTCCCGGATCAGTGGGTTGCAGGTCGGGCCTTCGCGGAGATCGACGTGACGCCCGACGAGAAACCCGAGACGCTCCGCGGCCTGCTGTCGGGTGTGGGGGTGACCGAGTCCGAGATCGCAGCCGCCACCGCCGAGGGAACGCTGGTGCTCCTCGCGATCGAACGGCTCGTGTTCGACTATGAGCCGAGATTGTCGACGAACGAGATGTTGGCCATCACCCCTCTCGGACCGGATCGGACCCGGGAGCTCTGGCGCTCACTCGGGTTCCCCGATCCGCCACCGGATGAACGGTTCTTCACCGAAGCGGACCTTTCGATCCTGTCGGAGTTGTCCGAGTTGATCGAATCCGGGGGCACCGATTTGGACCTGCTGGTGCAGATCACCAGGGTGGCCGGTCAATCCATGGCCCGCTTCGCCGCGGCGGAGGTGGAGCTGCTGCTGGAGCGCTCCGCGGACGTGGCCGAGGATGTCGCCGCGCAGGTGGCCACCGAACGCGAACGTGAACGGGCCGAGTCGGACGCCGGTGCCGACGATGCGGGCACCGCCACCTGGAAGCCGCTGCCCGACGCGACGACCCGGGAGCTGCCGGCGATCGATGTCCCCGACGTGGTCGCCGACCCCGACGACGAGCAGCCGACGGACCCGGAGGTGCGCCGCCGGGTGGCGGAGGTGCTGCTCGACGACCCGACCGCACTCGCGTCGGTCACGATGTTGAGCGCGGTCCCCCGGTTGTTGGAGTACGTGTGGCAACGGCACATGCAGGCGGCTGCGAG
Organism: uncultured Iamiaceae bacterium; assembly: GCA_964510215.1. Lineage (GTDB taxonomy): Bacteria > Actinomycetota > Acidimicrobiia > Acidimicrobiales > Iamiaceae > JAFDWI01. The sequence continues at coordinate 3,300 of CAZEAV010000317.1, read as the reverse complement.
AACCCGGCTGCTGCACGGCACCTCGGAATCGGGCAGTCCCCAGGCCGTGGGTTTTGCCGATCTGGTGGGTTTCACCTCGTTGGCGCAGCAGCTCTCCGCGTCGGATCTGGCCGACGTTCTCGACCGGTTCGAACGCATCGCGTACGACATCGTCGCGGCCCTGGGGGGACGGGTCGTGAAGATGATCGGCGACGAGGTGATGTTCAGCGTGGACGATCCCCGCCGTGCCGTCGAGGTCGGCATGGAGCTCGCGTCGACGTATCGGGACGACGACGAGTTGTCCGATGTCCGGGTCGGGTTGAGCTGGGGTCAGGTACTCCAGCGTGAGGGCGACTGCTTCGGCCCGGTGGTGAACCGCGCGTCGCGCGTCGTCAACATCGCGTTCCCTGGCAGCGTGGTGGTTTCGGAGGAGTTGTACGAGTTGTTGGCGGACGAAGCGGACCTGCACTGGCGTTCTCTGCGCCGCAAGAACCTCAAAGGCATCGGTCGGGTGACCCTGTGGAGCGTGCAGTACGCGGACGACCCGGAGCCCGACATCGAGGTCCGGGACCGGGCGCGAGCGGAGCGTTCCGAGCGGGTGGAGCGGGCTGTGGAGAAGTTGACGGGAGGCGAGGCACTGTCCAAAGAGGAGCGCCAGGCGCGGCGGGACGCGCTCCGTCGGGCGCGGCGCGAAGTGGAGGACCGGGTCCGCAAAGCCAGACGGGAGATCGAGGAACGCACCAAGGAGGCGCTGCGCAATGTGGACGACCAGGCGCGCCGGGCCCGCCACGAGGTCGAGGAACAGTCGCGGGAGGCCAAGCGCGAGCTGGAGGTCCGCAAGGAGATCGAGATCGCCGAACGGGCCGACGACGACTGAGTGATCGCCAAGGCCTCAGGGATCCAGATGGATCGTCTGGATCGCCCAGGGGCCGAGGACACAGGAACCGTCGAACACCTCGTCCCCTTCGCCGCGGAGGTCGACCAGGACCCCGGTGCGGCCCTCGACGGTGACCTCGGCGGGTTCCGATGTCGGGTTGAACACGCGGAGGACGAGGACCTCGGGGTCGTCGGAGGCCCGGTACAACGCCGAGACCTCGCCACCCTGCACCGACAGCAGCGACGTCTCGGCCGAAACCGTCGGGTCTCCCGACGCACCCGGTCGGGGGGCCGCGGACCGCCGGGGCGCGGAAGAGCCGGCGACGATGAGTGGCAGGAACGCCTCGTCGACGAGCGCATACGGGTTCTCCTCGCCCACGTGCACGGCGTACCGGAACGTGTGCTCACCCTGCACCTGTGCGGCCTCGGCACGGTCGAAGGGCCCCGCGGGCAGGGGGCGGGACGGCATCGGCGGCTGAGAGAGCATGCCGGTGGCACGAAGGAGTGTGACCGCCAGGGTGCGGGCACGACGGCCCGCGCCGGTGTCGGCGATGTCGACGAGTTCGTACTCGTTCAGGCCCTCGTGGACGACGCACAGACCGCCGGCGCTCACGAAGCGGCGACTCGGGAACGTCGCGAGCGCCTCCTCGGACGGCCCGCCTTCGGCGTCGAGACCGCGTTCGGTGACGCCGAACGCGCATTCGGCCGTCGACCGGTCGGTCTCCTCGGGCAGCGGGAAGTGGGCGCGCACCCGGTGATCGCGGCTGGTGTTGTCCAGACGCACCTCGACGTGCACCACGTGCTGGGAGACCTGGAGCTCGAGCTCGGTGGTCACCTTGGTGGCGACGCTCCCGACGCGGCGGGTGCCGAAGGCCCGCTCGGGCCAGGTCGCCGTGCCCGTGATGCGGAGCCGGGCCCGGAGTGGACCGGACTCGACGACCTCGACGTTCACGTCGTCGAGTCCTCTGACGACCTCGCCTTCCTCGACCGCGCAGTAGTTGTAGGTGTCTCCCCGGTCGCCGTCGTCCACGATGAGCCCCAGGCCGGCGTGCCCGTCGACCGAGTAGGTGCCGTCCTCGGCGACCCGGACCGCGAGGAGTCCGTTCGTCATGCCTGCGCCGTCCGGGTCGACGTGGACCGAAGCCTGCACCTCGGCGGGTTCCCAGCACTTCCATCCGAATCCGGGGACCTCATCGACGTATGCGAGCACGTGGTGGTCGGCCCTGGCCAGATAGTGGAAACGCACCGGCATCTCCGGGTCCGCTTCGGCGGCGTCGGTGAGTGCGTTCGTGGCCTCGGTGGGATCGAACAGCCCGAAGCGGGCGGGATCGACCAGCAGGTCGACGTCGATGCCGTCGTCGCCCGCGGTGATGACGGCATCGTGGACATCGCCGATCTGGTCGACCACGACCCCCAGCCACTCCACCGCGTCGGCCGCGCGGCGCGTCACGAACGGCAGGCGCGCGGGCATCTGGTACAGCTCCTGGGTGCCCGCCGGCGCCACGTCCGGTGGAACCCGGAGGTCCACGAGACCCGAGCGAGTCCGCGCGGACGGGTTCACGATCACCGCCGAGCCGGTCGGCGCGCCACTGATGGCCGGGGCGGCGAGCCCGAATGCCGCGACCTTGGCCCGTTCGGTGAGCCCGTCGGCGATGGCGGAGGCCTCGGCGAATCGATCCAGCACCGCGAGGACCACGTCGTCGTGGCTGCACGCGCAGATCGAATCATGGGCACTGTTGAGCACCAGGCGTCTCCAGGCCTGGTCGAAGAAGGCGGCGGGCCATGCCGAGGCGGGCCGGAACAGCGCGTTCAGCGGCTCGGCGACCCGCTCGGTTGCGCGTTCGGCGCGCGCGGCGGCCTGCTTCACGTCGACCCGGTTGGAGGTGACCCCCATCAACAGGTTCGCCCGAGCCCCGGATCGCAACTCGCCCTGCCATGCCGCCACCGGGTTCGCGGCGGCGCGCTGCTCGGCCACGTAGTCGGCCAGTGTGGAGATGACGAAATGCCAGTCGTCGCCGAGACCGTTCGCTTCGTCCACCATCGCCGGCAGGGCTCCGATGGGGTGGCGGTGGTCGGTGCCGTGCATCCACAGCACCGGGTCGTCGCCCGAACCGGACGCGGTGCCGGTCCCTCCGGTGAACAGCTCCACCCGGCGGATGAGCGAGGCCGCATCCGGTGGCAGCCCGACCCCGTTTCCATAGCCGCGGGGAAGATACTGCGCTCTCACGCTGGAACCGTCCGGCGCCGACCACTCGAATGCGGCCTCGTGCGTGCACGACTCGGGAACGCCCCGCCACACGACCGCATCGGCGAACCCGAAGCCGTTCAGGATCTGGGGCATCTGCGCGATGTGGCCGAACATGTCGGGGAGGTACCCGACCGCCATCGCCCCGCCGAAGTCCTCGGCGCGGTCCAGACCCATGGCGAGGTTGCGCACGATCGTCT
>CAZEAV010000316.1:0-4142 GCA_964510215.1 uncultured Iamiaceae bacterium | reverse complement strand
GCGGGCGAGGACGTCGAGGCCGAGGTAGCGCCGTCCTTCGGCCCATTCATCGGTTTGTTCGGCCAGGACGGCTCCGATCAGGCGCACGATCGCGTTGCGGTGGGGGAAGATCCCCACGCTGTCGGTGCGGCGGCGGATCTCGCGGTTGAGTCGTTCGGCGGGGTTGTTCGACCAGATCTGGGTCCACACGTCTTTGGGGAAGTCGGTGAAGGCCAGGATGTCCGCGCGAGCGGTGTCGAGGTGCTCGTGGACCTCGGGCAGCTTGCCGTCGACGTAGTCCAGCAGCCGCTCGAACTGTGCCTGAACCGCGTCCTTGTCGGGCTGGTCGTACACCGAGTGCAGCATCGCCTTCACGGCCGGCCACATGCTCTTGGGCGTCACGCTCATCAGGTTCGCGGCGTAGTGCGTCCTGCAGCGCTGCCACGATGCTCCGGGCAGGTTCGCCGCGACCGCGTCGACCAGGCCTTTGTGGGCGTCGGAGGTGACCAGCCGCACGCCGGTCAGGCCGCGGGCGGTCAGATCGGCGAAGAACTCGTTCCACGCCGGCCCGGTCTCGCTGGTCGCGACGCGCAGCCCGAGGACCTCGCGGTGCCCGTCGGCGTTGACACCGACCGCGATCAGCGCGACGGCGTTGACCACCCGTCCGCCTTCGCGCACCTTCATCGTCAGCGCGTCCGCGGACACGAACGTGAACGGACCCGCGTCGGCCAGCGGGCGGTGGCGGAAGTCTTCGACGATCTGGTCCAGATCGCTTGCCATCCGGCTGACTTGGGACTTGGACAGCGAGTCGATCCCGAGCTGGCGCACGAGCTTGTCCATGCGGCGGGTGGACACGCCGGCGAGGTAGCAGTCGGCGACGACGGTGATCAGCGCGGACTCGGCACGCTTACGGCGCTCGAGAAGCCATTCGGGGAAGTAGCTGCCCGACCGGAGTTTGGGGACGGCGACGTCGATGGTGCCGACGCGGGTGTCGAGCGGGCGGTGCCGGTAGCCGTTGCGGCGGTTGGTGCGTTCGGCGGTGCGGGCGTTCCATTCGGCGCCGCATACGGCATCTGCGTCGGCGGAGAGCAGCGCGTTGATCATGGTCTGCAGCAGCTCACGCATCAGGTCCGGTGATGCTTCGGACAGGGCTTGGCCAAGCAGGCCGGCAGGGTCGACAATGTGGGGTGCGGTCATCGTGATGACTCCGTTCGAGGGTGCTGTGAGAGGTTCACTCGAAGGATCACACGGTGGCCGCACTGCGTCCGTCAGCGACGCGGCGTCGCAGACGAACTCGGCCACCGAGTTACACCACCTTATGGGGCACTACTCAACCCTGTCGCTGCTGAGTGAAAACTGCCCCCCCACCTCGTGGCATTGACATCAACTACCAGCTACGCAAGGTCACCAAGAACCGCGGCCACTTCCCGACCACCGAGTCCGCGGTCACGCTGCTATGGCTGCCGATCTGCAACACCGAGGACCGGCGGGCCCGTGACCGTGCCGCAGAGAAGGGCACACCCTCCGACAAGCGGCGGGCCTCCGGTCGCCTCGTCGAGGGCCAGGCGACGACAAACTGGAAACAGTCCCTCGCGCAACTGGCGGCCGCCTACCCCGACCGGATCAACCCCTACCTTCTAACCACCCACATACACAGAAATCTTGACAGGCTCCGACGGGCGTCACCGGAACTGCGCCACCCGCGACCACCCCGGATCATCGATTGCCGAAACCGTCGCCCCGCTCTCCTCTGCCACCCCCACCAGCCCGGAAAAGTCCGCCTCCGGCGGCGCGTAACACACCAGATCCCGGTGCCCGCCTCCGGTCACCGTCACCACATGCACGACCCCCGTCGGCACACTGTCCAGCAACGAGTCCTCCACCTGAGCGAGCTCCGCAAGCACCTCACCAGACGGCAACCCATCCCCCCTGTCGGGATACTCCAGGCTGACCCGCACACACAGTGTCGCCACCGGAAACGCCACCCACGACATCGGCCGACGCGCCGACACAACGAGCACGCCCCCATCCGACCGGCCACTCATCGTCACCCACCACGGCTCGCCGGCGGCCCGCTCCAGCGACCCCACCGCCGCCTGCACACCCTCCGCATCCACCATCGACACGGCAGGGCCATCCACTACCTCTACGCCACCAAGCCACGCCTCCACCCGGTCCTCGCCCAGGACGCGGTCCAACGCCATAAACACCAACGACTCCGCTGCCTCGGCGCCCACAGCACTGAACTGCGGATGCCACACCCCCACATCAAGCCAGCAGTGATCCTCGTCGACCTCCACCACGAACCGCGCGGCCGACAGGTCCACATGCGATCCGCCGGACGTCACCACACCCAGACCAGCCTGCCCCGTCCCCGGGCGCGCCGGCTCGAAATCCACTGCACCATCGGCCGGTGCCGCGCAACGCCACCGCTCGGTCAACGCCCGCAGCCGCGGATCCCCCTGCCCCGACACCACCAATACCACTCGGCCGTCCGCCTCTACCCCGACCTCCCACACCAGTCCCGGGTCCATCGCCTCGACACGCGCCGTCAACTCACCCGTCACGCGCCCCCACTCGCCGGACCGAGCCGCCGCAGTCACCCGCCCCGCACCCGCTCCGGCCCACCACGACCAGAACGCCGCCACAGACGCACCAACGCCCGCAACCCCGGCGGCATAGCCGCCACCACGCCCACGACGCAACCAGCTCACCGATCCACCCCCGAACTCACCGCCGCAACACCGCCACCAGCCGGTCAAGCCCGGCACGCTTCGCCGTCAGCTCCCCCGACTCCGCCCACAACTCAGTCCACTCCGAACCCGACGCCATCACCGCCGACACCGCATCCGCCGCCATACCGCACACACCCGCATCCACACTCAGGCCGATCTCCCCGAGCCCCGCAAGCTCCTCACACTCCGGGCCGCCCTCAACACGCGAGGCCACCACCGCCGCTGCAGCAATCGCCGCCTCACACTCATCCATCCCCGGCCCCTCCACACCACGGACCCCCGCCAACGCCGCCCGCACCATCACCGCCCGAGACGCGCGGTCCGCTTCAACGAACTCGACCAGCCAGTCCGCTGCAGCATCCGACTCGAACACACCAAGACCCCACGCACTCACAACACACACCTCACAACCGGACCACATCCCCACGCTCAACAGCCACAACCCATGATTTGGAGATCTGCTCATCGACCGAACCGACGCCCAGTACAGTGCCACCACTCAACCCATACGGCGGATGCGGATTTGCCACCGGATTCCGGTTAATGTCGGTGATGAACTCATCTTCCTGACAGCGATCGTTGATGCGATAACTTCGTTCTTCCGGCACATACGATGGTGACCGGGAGCCGCTGTTATTTGCAGTATCCACAAATAACATCGTCGCCATGAATTCTCGATCCTGTTCAGACAGCGGCCAGTTGGTCACTGTACGCGCCAGCCCGCTGCCACACAGCGTCCACGCAGCGTACGTAGGCGGCATCAACAGATATTCCGGCGTCAACCACGACCGAGCATCTTCCCACCGGCCCGACTCCGACCACACCCGATACACGCACACCAACACCGCAGCCCCGAACACCGCATCGTCATCGAAGACCCGGCCGAATAGCCAACCACCCTCCTTCAGGTGAAACCGCAGAACATCGCCACACTTGAGACTTTTCCGCTGCGGCTTCTGAGCCGTGACGACCCCATAGAAATCGCCGTCAAGTTCTAACGTATTTACTTCCATGACAACCAATCTCCGTGATGCGTATTTAGCCAATCATGGCCGTATTTCTTGCCTATGACGTAATTTCTACCATTCGGAGAAATACTGTTAATTTTATTCTGGAGAACTCCGCCATTCTTTTTCATGCCGAAGTTTTCAATCAAAGATTGCTCCACGCCACGAGCTTGGCCTCGAGTCAGGTTATCTCGAGTCAGTACTACCATCTCCTCACTTGGTCTTCCCATAACTCGATGGGCCGCCATTCGCGATTTCGGATGTTTTGTTATTCCGACATAGTAGGTACCAGACTCAGCATTGGAATATCGATATACATGTGTCGTTTTTTTGCCGCCCAGAAAGTCCGGGCATCCTTCCTTCAATCCGAGCGGGTCGATCCACGTCACCGGATTATGCACATACCCCGACGCCGAATACA
>CAZEAV010000315.1:0-4143 GCA_964510215.1 uncultured Iamiaceae bacterium | reverse complement strand
AGTGTGTGAGGCACCACGAACTCCTACGCGCTCACTCTCCCGTGAGGCACCTCGCGGCCGCAGCGCCAGGGCGGGCACGGCCGTCGTGGGGATGCGGAGGTAGCGTTGCCCAGCGTGACCGTTGGCCCCGACGATCCTTTCCTGCGAGCCTGCCGCGGCGAATCGGCACACCATGTCCCGGTGTGGTTCATGCGCCAGGCGGGCCGTTCCCTGCCCGAATACCGGGCGGTGCGCGGCCCGGGCACCATCCTGGATGCGATCCGTGACGCGGAGCGCGCGACCGAGATCACCCTGCAACCCGTGCGCCGGCACGGCGTGGACGCGGCGATCCTGTTCTCCGACATCGTCGTCCCGGTCGCCGCGATCGGCTTCGGGGTCGAGGTCGTGCCCGGGACCGGGCCGGTGGTCGACCGGCCGTTCGCCACGGCGGCCGATCTGGAGCGGCTCCGTCCGCTGGAGCCCGAGGCCGACACGCCGTACGTGCTTCAGACCGTGCGCGACGTGGTGCGCGCGCTCGGCGACGTTCCGCTCATCGGGTTTGCCGGCGGACCGTTCACCGTGGCCAGCTACCTCGTGGAAGGCGGGCCGTCGCGCAACCAGTCCCGGACCAAGGCGCTGATGCTCACGGCCCCGGACCTGTGGGCCCGGCTCCTGGACCGCCTGGCGGACCTCGCCCTGGCTTCACTGCGGTCCCAGATCGACGCCGGCGCGTCGGCGGTCCAGCTCTTCGACTCGTGGGCGGGCAGCCTCGCACCGGACGACTACGCCCGCTTCGTGCTCCCCGCGAGCCGCAAGATCCTGCACGGTCTGGCCGACACCGGTGTGCCGCGGATCCACTTCGGCGTGGGCACCGCGGAGCTGCTGGGACTCTTCGGCGAAGCAGGCGCCGACGTGGTGGGCGTGGACTGGCGCACCCCGCTCGCTGTCGCACGGGAACGGGTCGGCCCCGGCGTCGCACTGCAGGGCAATCTCGATCCCGCCGCCTGCCTGGCCCCCGCTCACGTGGTCGCGCACCAGACCCGCAGCGTGCTGCGCTCCAACGGCGGGCACCCGGGGCACGTGTTCAACCTCGGCCACGGGGTGACGCCCGACATCGACCCGGGCGTGCTCACCGAGATCGTCGGACTGGTCCATGCCGAGGGACGGACCGACGGGTCGGTCGCCGATTCGGTGGCGGCGACGGCGATCGGTGTGGGCACGGGTCCGACGTGAACACGAGCCTCGCCCCCACCGGTGTGGTCGTGATGGCGTACGGAACCCCCGCGGGTCCCGACGACCTCGAGGCCTATTACACCCACATCCGCCACGGGCATCCACCGACCGAGGCCCAGCTCGCTGCGCTGGCCGCGCGCTACGACGCCCTGGGCGGCGTGTCCCGCCTCCGTGAACGCACCGAGGCCCAACGCTCCAGGCTCGCCGCCGCGCTGGACCGACGCGCGCCGGGGCGGTTCCGGGTCCTGACCGGACAACGTCACGCGGCGCCGTTCATCGCCGACGCGGTCGATCGACTCGCAAGACCTCTCGACGGCTCGCTGCCGTGTGCCCGGATAGTCGGCCTCGTCCTGGCGCCGCACTACTCGGGCTACAGCGTCGGCCACTATGCAGAGACCCTGCAGGTCGAAGCCGACCGTCACGACGTCGAATCGGTCACGATCCCGCACTGGTACGACCTGCCCGAGTACGCGACGTTCCTCGCGCGGGCGGTACGCGACGCGGGCGAGAAACTGGGCACCGACCCCCGCGCGACCCACGTGCTCTTCACCGCCCACTCGCTGCCCGAGCGACTCCTCGTGGACGATCCCTACCCCGATCAGCTCCACGAGGGCGCGGCCGTCGTGGCCCGGCTGGGCGGGCTGGAGGACTGGGCCGGCTGGTCGATCGCCTGGCAGAGCGCGGGGGCCACCGACGATGCCTGGCGCGGCCCCGATGTCACCGCGGTACTCGCAGATCTCGCGGCCGACGACCGCATCGGCGGGGTCGTGGTCTGCCCCCACGGATTCACCTCGGATCACCTCGAGGTCGCCTACGACCTGGACATCGAGGCCCGGAACGTCGCGACCGCCGCCGGACTGGCGTTCGCCCGCACCCGGGTGCTGAACGACGACCCGGACGTGTTCGCCGCGCTGGCCGAGTGGGTGGAACTGTCCGCCGGAGCACCGTGAACGCGCCACCGACCCCCGGTCGTCCCAGCCCCGGCAGCCCGAGGGTCGCCGTCGTGGGGGGTGGCATCGCGGGCCTGGCGGCGGCGGTCACCCTGGTCGACGCCGGGGCCGAGGTGATGGTCCTCGAGGCCGACCGACTCGGCGGCAAGCTGCGGACGGTCCCGTTCGCGGGTCGCGCGGTCGACGAGGGCCCGGACGCCTTTCTCGCCCGGGTGCCCGACGCGGTGGATCTCGCCCGGGCCGTCGGCCTGGGCGACCGCCTCGTGGCTCCGCAGCGTGGTCGGGCCTACGTGTCGCAGCACGGAACGCTCGTGCCGCTCCCCGCCGCCCAGGTCCTCGGCGTGCCCGCGGATCCCGACGCCGAAGACCTCGCGGCGCTGCTGTCACCGGAGGCCATCGCACGACTTCACGATGACGCGACGACACCGGGCGCCCCGCCGGCGGAGGGGGCCGATCCCGCGCTGGGGACGTTCATCCGTGGCCGCCTCGGTGACGAGGTCGCCGACCGGCTCGTCGACCCGCTCGTGGGCGGGATCAGCGCCGGCAACATCGACGAGCTCAGCCTGGCGGCCGCGGCCCCCCAGATCGACGCGCTGGCCCGCTCGACGCAGGATCCGGGACTCGTGCGAGCCGCCGCTGCGGTCCGCGCGCGCCCGACGACGTCGGATCCGGTCTTCCTCGCGCCGGTGGACGGGATGGCAGCGCTCGTGGACGCGCTGGTCGGCGGGCTGCGGGCGCGGGGGGCGGTGGTGTTCGACGACGTGACCGTCCGCGGGCTGGAGCGCCAGGCCGGTATTTGGCGGGTGATCGCTGATGATGCCGCACGTGACGGTGTGGCCACCGAGGAGACCTTCGTGCTCGACGGCGTCGTGCTCGCCGCCCCCGCGGGCATCTCAGGGCTCATCGTCCAGGACCACGCCCCGGTCGCCGCGGCACACCTGCGCGCGATCCGCTACGCCTCGGTGGCGCTGGCGACGTTCGCGTTCGAGCCGCCGTCGATCGCCGGGCCACTGGAAGGATCCGGCTTTCTCGTACCCCGGTCCGAAGGGCTGTTGTGCACCGCCGCTTCGTGGCTGTCGTCCAAATGGGAACGTCTTGCACCCGAACACGGTGACGGCACCGTGCTCGTGCGGGCATCGGCCGGCCGCTCCGACGATCGGCGCATCGCCGAGATGGACGACGAGACGCTCGTCGGGACCCTGCTGGAGGACCTGGCCGCCACGATGGGGGTACACGGCGCACCGGCCGCGACCCATCTGCGCCGGTGGCCCTCGTCGTTCCCCCAGTACGCGCCGGGGCACCTGGCGCGCGTCGAGGCAATCGAGGCCGACCTCGCCACTGGTGCCCCCGGGATCGCGGTGGCCGGCAGCGCCCTGCGCGGCGTCGGCATCCCGGCCTCGATCCGGAGCGGCGTACGCGCGGCCCGGCGCGTCATCGCACACTGCACCGGGTCGGCGAATCGGTGAACCGGCAGGATCATCTTGCGGCGGATGCCGTCACCGGCGTGACCGAAACCCACGGGGTCGAACCGCGCCCGGCGCGACCGAGACGTACCGGGCCCATGCGCCGCCTGATCGGGGCACGGCCGTCCTGGCAGGTGTTCGCCGCCTGTCTCGTCGCCGGGATCCTGCTGGCCGGTTCGCTGCCGCCCTGGGGTTTCTGGCCATTGGCGTTCGTGGGCATCGCCGCCGTCGACGTGCTCCTCGCCCATCGGTCCCGGGCTTCGCGCTTCGGGCGGCTCTGGCTCGTCGCCCTGGCGCTGTTCGCCGTCACGCTGTTCTGGATCAAGGACCTGTCGGCGCCCGGTTACGTGATCGCCGTGGTGGTGTTCGCCGTCATGTTCGGCCTGCTCGGCGTCCTCGTCCCGCCGGGACGGGGACGCCACATCGCCCTGCCCGGCATCTGGGTGCTCGCGGAGACCTGGAAAGGCCACTGGCCGTTCGGCGGCGTTCCGATGTCGGACCTCGCGATCGGCCAGGTC
>CAZEAV010000314.1:0-4144 GCA_964510215.1 uncultured Iamiaceae bacterium | reverse complement strand
ACAGCCGTTGTGGCCCTCGGGTCACCGGGGGTTCGAATCCCACACCCTCCGCCACGAAGGTTCCCGGCTTCTCCCGAGCAATCGGGAGAAGCCGGGAACCGCCGGCCGGCCATCGGCTGTCGCACGCTCGCGATCGAAAGCAGCCGCGCCCGAGCGCCGGTAGTGTCCGCGCATGATGCGTACACCTTCCCAGCGGGCGATGAAGCGCGGGCGGCTACGCGCGGCGGCCGTCGCGTGCGCGCTCGTCGTGGTCGCCGGCTGTTCGTCCTCGTCGTCGCCCGCGGCGAAATCCACCACGACCACGTCGCGTTCCACCACGCCGGCGAAGGCCGCCGAGCCCACGGGGGTCACCTGGATGAAAGGCGCGTCGGCTCCCGGAACGCCGGCGAAGTACGACAAGGTCGGGGTCATCGAGGTCGGCTCGGCCAAAGCCAGGAACGTGCTGGTGCTCGAGCCGGGAACCTCTGCGGGCGCCGCGTACTTCGTGCCCCTCGCCAAATGGATCGTGGCGAAGAACCCCCAGTGGCAGGTCTGGTCGGTGGAGCGCCGGGAGAACCTCCTGGAGGACCAGTCCGAGTTGGACCGCTACAAGGAAGGCAAGGCGACCCCGACCCAGTTGTTCGACTACTACCTCGGCTACCTCAAGAACCCGAAGGTGAAGCACCACTTCCAGGCGATCCCGAACTCGTCGGTCCAATTCGCCAAGAAGTGGGGCATGAACGTCGCCGTGGAAGACCTCGACGTCGTCGTCGACGCCGCGAAGAAGCTGGGCGGCAAGGTCGTCCTCGGCGGCCATTCACTCGGTGGATTGGTCGTCACCGCGTATGCCACCTGGGACTTCGACGGCCATGCCGGTGCCGACAAGCTCGCGGGCCTCGTCTACATCGACGGCGGCAGCAACCCCAAAGCGATGAGCGCGGCGGATGCGAAAGAGGCTCTGGCGAAGCTCGACGCCGCCGACGCGAGTCCCTGGCTGACCTTCGGAGGGATCCCGGCGCCGCTCGCGGGCGTGTTCAACTCCAGCGGGTCGACCGCGGCCCTGCTGGACCCTGACGCCCCGTCCCTCGGCCAGTCCTCCGGGCTCCTTCCCGCTGACATCGTCCCGAAGCCAAAGGTCACCAACCTGGCCCAGTACGGCTACGCGTTGAACGCCGCGACCTCGCCGCCGAGCCTGGCCGCGGCCCAGGCACACCTGGGCAAGGGCGTGGCGGCAAAAGGTCCGGTCCATGGGTGGGACGGCACCGGGGCGCTCACGCCGATCAAGCGCTACGCGACCATGTTCTCGGGCTATCCAATGCACGACGTCGACGGCACCGAGTGGTACTTCCCGCAGCGGTTGACCGACGACACCGGGGCCGTGGCGAACGGCAATGCGAATGCGGCCCAGCGCATACTCGACGTGCACGCCACCATGGGCCACCACCTGCCGAAGAGCCTGTTGATCTACGCGTTCGGCGCCAAGCTCGGTGGGGCGGGCGTGCTGGCCACCACCAAGGCGCTGGCGGCCCAATCCGGTATTCCCCAGAGCAACCTGACCCTCGCCGACTACTCCGATACCTATGCGCACAACGACCCGGCCGGCGCCTCCCCCCACAACGCGTTCTTCTCCCGCCTGATGCCGTTCCTCGCCAAGGTGGCCACGCAGCCCGATCATCACTGACCCCCACGGCGAACTCGGGCGGCCATCGAGATGGCGTGGCCGCCCCTCGCCCGACGGGCCCCGACGCGGCGCAGGCCGGAAACGAGGCCGGCCCCGCCGACGCCCGACTGATCGAGCCTCGACGGGACCGGTCCCGTGCTACCTGTGAGAACCGGCAGGGCCAGCTCGCCCCTTCACACGACCGGTGCGGTCAGTGCGGCGGCTCAGGCGGCGGGTTCTGCTGGTTCTGCGCGTCGTTGTAGGCCTCCTGTGACGCTTCGAGGCGGTTACACATGTCGAACGTCTGCTCGTTGTGGCTGAGCAGCCATTCGGTCCAGTAGACGCCACCCGACGGGTCGGGCAGGCGGCCCAGACTGGCCTGGTAGGACGCCCACACCCAGTCGTGCATGTTCGCGGTGCTCGACTCGAAGTCCATGGCGACCGTGTACCGCTGCGCCTGGGTGGGGGCCGATCCGAGGATCGACGTGTAGTAGCCGAAGCCCTGCGGGTCGGCGACTGTCTGGTCACCGACACGGTCCAGGACGGCGTCGTACAGGAACGCGACGTAGGTCGCCGGGTCCGCGTTCAGCGCCGGAGAGTTCCAGAACGCATCGGACGAGTACAACGTCGCGAACAGGTCGGCGTCGGCGCGCTCGGTCTTGAACTTCGGGATCCAGGTGTCGATCTCGGCTTGCGTCGGTTCCCGCTGGAGAACACCCTTGAACAATGCCTCGACGTTGTTCTTGTACAGGTTCTCGTACGAGTTGTCGATGGCGATGACGACGCTGGCCCGGGACCGGCCGTTGTTCAGCTGGTTGGTCCAGTAGTCGAGACCTCCCTGGTCCGGACACCGGTACAGCACCTTCTGGTAGACCCAGGCAAGGTACCGCGCGTTGCCCGCCGGTTGGATCGGGCAGGCGGGAGTGTCGTCGGCAGCGGGCGCGGCGGATGCCGCGCCGGCCACCGGGGCAGCGAGGGCTATCCCGGCCCCGACCACGGCGAACATCGCGCTGCACCCGATCGCCATGGCGGCCCGTCGGAAGCGACGACCCGCCGACTGGGTGGATTCGGTCAATTTCATTGCTTTCCTTCTCTCGGAATGCCGGAAGCCCGCGGCCTTCATGAGCCGAAACGGGCCGATAGTCCGGCATGATGGTGAATCGATTCGCGGAAACCAGCCGGTGTCCGGACGCTGGCGCGTTCGGGTCGACGCGTTTCCGACGGTTCATCCCATAGGCGGCTCCCGGGGTTCCGGAGTCGGCCGCGCGACGAAACCGTCGAGCGGTTCCTGCCCCCCGGAGCGAAGCCCGTCGATGTAGTCCCGGAACGCATCCCGGCCACCATCCACCCACCCCGCGGCCACCGGCGCCGGCAGGTTGGCGAGCACCCCGACCCGCTCCTCGCTCGACATCGGCTCCAGCATCAGACCGAGGACGATGCTGTTCTCATGCTCATCCATGTGCGACATGGCATGTGCGGGGAGAAGCCCCCACTCCTCGGGCGTCACGTTCCCGGGAATCCACGGCAGAATCAGGCGCTCCTCGTCATCGCAGTGCGCCCGGAGCGCGGCGGCCAGGGCGGCGACCGCGCCGAAGAGCGCGTCACCGGTCGCATCGCCGGGCTGTGAACGCCACGCATCGAGCGCCGTGCCCACCCGCTCCAGCGCCGCCGTGGTCGTGGCATGCTGCTCCTGCATCCGGGCCACCAGCGGCTGTCTGTCCGGGCAGCGTTCGGACAGCAAAGGCCACAGCAGTTCGTCCTCGCCTTCATGGTGCAGATGGACCAGCGTGCAGACCGATGCGGCATGATCGGCGACCCGGCCGACCTCGACCGCATCGTCTGCTTTCGAGGCGCTCACCAGCATGGACACCTCGTCCAGCGCCCGGTGGATCACCTGATGGATCATCACCATCTCCTGGGTGTCCACCTCCGCGGCGTCGGTGTCGGTGCGGTCGGTCATCGAGTGCTCCTCGGCGTCTCAAGGTCGGTGCGGAAACCGCCGATGAGGAAAAACGACACCCGCCGATCGGCCGTTAAAGGCCTCCGGTCTTCCAGCACCCGCTCAGCATCGTGACCACCTTGGCCGTCGTCAACACCGCGCCCACCTCATTTCGTCCCGCAACTTTCGGGTCGCGCGTCCCCTAAGGGATTGCGTCGTTTTGTTTAATTTGTCCTCGCAGTGTGCTCCGACGATGTCACCGCGGGCTTGGATGCCCAACTTGCGGTAGGTGTTGGACAGATGGACCTCGACGGTCTTGGGGCTGACATACAGCGTCTGGGCGATCGCCCGGTTTGAGTTGCCCTCGGCGGCGAGCTCGGCGACACGCCGTTCGCTCGGGGTCAGCGCGGCCGGACCGGTACCCCGACGAGCGTGCGGCCGCCCTCCTGCGGCCGCCAATTCCGCAGCGACGAGCTCGCACAGTGGCGTCGCGCCGCAGTCGGTGGCGATGTCCAACGCGTCACGCAGGGGGGAGCGGGCATCTCTGATATGGCCGCCGTGGCGGA
>CAZEAV010000313.1:0-4166 GCA_964510215.1 uncultured Iamiaceae bacterium | reverse complement strand
AGGTCAGCTCTGTGACCTGACGGGGCGTCAGATAACTTCGTGCCCATGAGAGGCATCTGTGACGGACGGGTCGTGATCGTGACCGGCGCGGGGCGGGGTCTGGGGCGTGCGCATGCACTCGAGCTGGGTCGCCAGGGCGCGAGTGTCGTGGTGAACGACCTGGGATCAGCCCTGGACGGAACCGGCGCCTCGACCGGCCCGGCCGACGACGTCGTCGCCGAGATCGAAGCCGCCGGGGGGGTCGCTGCGGCGAACGGCGCGGACGTGTCGGACTTCGACGCGGCCGAAGGGCTCGTCGCCTTCACCGTGGAGACCTTCGGGCGGCTCGACGCGGTGGTGAACAACGCCGGGATCGTGCGGGACCGCATGTTCGCGAACGTCACCGTGGATGAATGGGACGCGGTGATGGCCGTGAACCTCAAGGGCCACTTCACCGTGTCCCGTCACGCGGCCGCGTATTGGCGGACCCGCTCCAAGGCCGGTGAGAAATTGAATGCCCGGATCGTCAACACGTCTTCGGGCGCGGGGATCATGGGTTCGATCGGCCAGGCCACCTATTCGGCCGCCAAAGGCGGGATCGCGGCGCTCACGCTCGTGGAGGCCGCCGAGTTGGCGCGCTACGGGGTGACGGCCAACGCGATCGCGCCCGCGGCCCGCACCCGCATGACCCAGGGCGCGTTCACCGAGATGATGGCCGAGGTCGAGGCGGGCGCTTTCGACGCGATGGACCCGGCCAATGTGTCGCCGCTGGTCGCCTGGCTGGTGTCGTCGGACTCGGACGGCGTGACCGGGCGGATGTTCGAGATCGAGGGCGACCGGGTCGGGGTGGCCGACGGGTGGCAGCACGGTCCGACCGAGCACAAAGGCGATGCCCGTTGGGACGCCGACGAGCTGGGTGACGTGGTGCGACGCCTGATCGACGCAGCCCCGGCCACGGCGCCCGTGTACGGCACCTGAGGCGACCCCTTCGACCGCCTTTCGTGAGGCGCTCTTTCGGAAAATGTGTGGCGGCGGTCAACCTTTCGAGTGGGCTGAGCCGTTGAAAGGGGCGTGTCGAGCGATGAGCGGACGGTCGGTGCCCGCGAACGGGCCCCGGTGACATCCGGAGAGCCGGAGGATGATTTCGCCGGATCGTTCGCCGATCTGGGACGGATCGCCTATCGGGTCGCGTACCGCATCCTCGGTGTGCGGGCCGAAGCCGAGGATGTCGCCCAGGAGGCGCTGGTGCGCGCCTATGTACGCTGGCGCAAGGTGCGGCACTACCCGGAGGCGTGGGTTGCCCGCACGGCGGGCAATCTGGCGATCGACGCGTGGCGCCACCGGCGGGATCGCCCGAGATTCGCCGCGCTGGACGTGGTGAATGCCCACGATGTCCTCGCGGGACGGCTCGACCTGCAGCGGCTTCTGTCGCGGCTGCCCCGCCGGCAACGCCAGGTGCTGATTCTGCGGTATCTGGCCGACCAGACCGAGGCCGCGACCGCGGCGGTGCTCGGGTGCTCGATCGGCTCGGTCAAACGCCATGCGCACCGGGCGCTGCAGGGCCTCCGGGCCCAGGTCGCCGACGAACGCGTCGTCGATGACGAACCACTGGAGGTGAACGATGTTCGAGAATCTCGATGATCCCAACCCGCCGGACTTCGGGTCTGAACGGCGCACGTCGGTGCTGGTCAGAGCACGGGACCGGCGACGGCAGCGGCGTCGTCGACGGGTCCGAACGTCGCTGGCGGGCGGGGTCGCGCTCGTCGCCGTCGTGGCCGGCTTCGCGGCGTATGAGGGCGGTCGCCTGAACGATGTCGCGAAAGTCCGCGTCGGGACGCGGCCGGCCACGGACTCGGGCGTCGAGACGATCCTGGTCGTGGGCACCGATCGTGGCATCGGTGTCGGCCCCCCACGGGCCGATGCGATCGCGGCCATCAGAATCGACCGGGCGCGTCACCGGGTCACGGCGTTGCGCATTCCCCGTGATCTGGAGGTCGGCGGCCGGGGGACGGCCGGTGTCCGCAAGCTCTCGGGCGTGCTCCAGGACGGCGGCCCGGCAGCCCTGGTCGATGCCGTGCACCAGGACCTCGGTCTCGACGTTCAACATCTCGTGATGGTGGACCCGGCCGGCATGGCCAGCTTGATCGACCTCGTCGGTGGGGTGCGGGTGAAGACCAGCCACGACATCCGGGACGGGTGGTTCCCCGGATCTCCGTCTCCGTCGCATGCGTCGATGCCGTTGGGCGGCACGGGGTTCACCCTTACCGGCGGCACGTGCAGGACCCTCGACGGTGCCGATGCCGTGGCACTGGCGCGGTCCCGCCATCTCGCCGTGCACATCAACGGAAAGTGGGTGGAAGACGGCTCGGGTGACCTGGGCCGGATGCAACGCCAGAACGAGCTCGCGGTCGCACTGCTGGGGTCGTTCGATCGAGTAGACGTGACGAGTCCGTCGACGTTGGATCATCTGGTCGACGTCTTCGTGGATCACGTGACGGTCGACTCGGGTCTGGGGACCTCTTCGCTGGTCGACCTGGCCCGCACCCTGCACGGGATGCAGCCCGGTTCGGTCACGGCGACCGGGCTGCCTGTAAAGACCGTCATGGTGCCACGCGGCGAGGGTGCCGAATCCGGTTTGGAACTCGCCGATGGCTGGCAGCGTGTCGTGTCGGACTTCGAAGCCGGAGCCGTCCAGCGGGATGCCACGAGGGTGACCAACGGGGCAACAGGGGCCACGCTGCCGAGTCGAGCGGTGGCCCAGATCAGCGCCTGCTGACCCGTCGACCTGCGCCGCCGCGATGGGTCGCGGGTTCCGTGCCGCGTGCTGGCAGACTGGAGGGCCATGTCGCGGCCTGCCCCGACGGTCGACGCGACCGCTACCGCAATCACCGATCGGCCGCCGCGGTGGGCGAGTCGGATCGTCATCGTCGTGGTGATCGGGGCGTTTGCGACCGGCTTGCTCGGCACCGCGCTCTCCCCGACGCTGGTGGTGGACCATCCGCTCTTGATGATCGGGCTGAACGCCAACAACCGCTACCTGATCCTGGTCACCAACGATGTCGGGGCGTTCGGGTTCTACACCGTGGCCCTTTTGCGACGGGTGGTGCCGACCCTGGCGTTCTACCTGCTCGGCTGGTGGTATCGGGAGCGGGCCGTGAGGTGGCTCGAAGGACGTGAGCCGGCCAGCGGGGAGGTGGTCGGGATCATCGAGAAGCTCTTCGACCGGTTCGGCTGGTGGGTGGTGGCGATCGCCCCGATGACCTTCACGTGCCTGCTTGCCGGCGCGGCACGGCTGCGCGCGAGTCGCCTGGTGCCGCTGGTGATCGTGAGTGTCGCCGTGCGCCTGGTGGCGCTACGCCTGCTGGGCGCGGCTTTTGAAGGCACGTTGCACGACATCGTGGGTTGGATCGACCGGAGCCGGGTGCCCCTGATGATCTTCACCGTGGGAACCGTGCTGGTGATGGCGTGGTCGCAGCGCAAGCGCAAGAGCGAATCGTTCGCCGAGCTCACCGCGCTGGAAGAAGACCCCGAGGCCTGAGCGACCCCACGGTCGAGCTCGGTCCTCGAGCAGCGGATGGACGATCACCTGCCACAGCTCGGCACGCTCACCCGGCGCGGCACTGCGTCCGGCCACCGAGCACGGCGTCCCGATCGCCGAGTGGGGCACGGCGCGCCACTCCCGCGAGCCGGAACCGATGCGACCTATCCGCACAGCCCGTCGGAGAAAGGTTCCGGTCGGGCCGCGCCCGCGAAGAACCAATCCATGGCCGCGGCGCAGCGCACTCCGGCCCGACCGTCGCCGTAAGGGTTCGTCGCCTGCGCCATCCGCGCTCGCGCGGATGGGTCGCTCAACAGGCCGGACGCGGCCGCCACGATCGTCTCGGGATCGGTCCCCACCAGCCGGGCCACCCCGGCGGCGACCCCTTCGCGGCGCTCGGTCACCTCGCGCAACACCAGCACCGGAACGCCGAGCGCCGGCGCCTCCTCCTGGACACCACCCGAATCGGTCAATGCGATCGGGGCCTCGGAGAGCTGCGACACGAACTCGACGTAGTCGAGCGGACCGGTGACCTCGACGTTGTCGTAAGCGTCGAGCCGGCCGGTGAACGCGGCCCGAGCGGACGGGTTCGGGTGCGTCGCCACCGCGAACGTCACGTCGGTGAACTCGGTCGCCAGGCGGCCGACGG
>CAZEAV010000312.1:0-4185 GCA_964510215.1 uncultured Iamiaceae bacterium | reverse complement strand
GCGAATGGCTCCACGTCGACTTCACCGCCGACCTCGCGCCGTTCTACTTGGAAGCCTGCGGCTTCAACCCGGCCGCCGCCGGCCTGATCCATCTCCGCAACGAATCGACCCCTGCTTGACCCCGGCGGCGATCTGAATGTCACACCCCCGGTGCATGATGACTTCCACACCGGGATCTTCGATTCGGTGCTCGCCGTTCACTCGGCCCGAGGCCAACTCCAGAATCGAGGAAGAATCCATGACCGAACTCGTCTTTCCGCCCCGTGAAGGTCCGATCGATGCCAGCTGGTGGGCGCCGCTGTTGGACACGATCGACTCCATCGACGGCGCGTATCGCTGCCGCTACCGACTTCTCCCCAGCGACTTCTGGTGCAGGTACAAGGCCGTGCGCCGCGACCGGCCTGACGTCTACGCATACCAGCACCGCTGGACCCGGCGCTACCTGCACCTCGACGCCGAGTTGCACCCGTACCGCTACGTGGCGACCCGTCATCCCGCCGAAGGGACTGGCCGGTATCTCAGGTATCGCACCCTCGACGCGGCGCTCGTCCGCCTTGCGCTGTGGGAAACGCCCTGGGCGCGCTACGAGGTGGCCGTCCCCCACGAGGTTCCCACCGCCGAGACGCTGGAACTTCTCGGCGAACAACCGTGGTCCGAACGAGAGGAGGCCGACGATGGCCGTCTGCACGTGGTGTGACCAAGAGATGACCGAGCACGTGTCGTGCACGACGACCGTGTTCCACCGGCAGGGTGTCGCATTCGCTCTCCCGACGAATCGGGACCGATTCGACTGTGGAGACTGCGGCGCGCCGCCCGGTGGCCACCACCACCCGGGCTGTGACCTGGCCGACTGCCCGGTGTGCGGGCGCCAGATGCTCTCGTGCGGTTGCCGCTTCGACGAGGACGGGCCCGACGAAGACGACGACCTCGACGATGCCGACGGCTGGTTCATCCCGCCCACAACGCCCTCGAATCATCCGCCGGCCGGGCCTCCCGGGCGTTTCGGCTGGTCACCCGTGCGGTGAGGTTCATGCCGAGCCACCACCGTCTCACGCGTGATACACTGACCGTGATGGCCACGATCTCGATCCGCGACCTCCGCAACAAGGGTGGCGACGTCGTCGAGCGCGCGCGCATGGGCGAGCACCTCACCATCACCAATGCGGGACGACCTGTCGCCACGCTGGGTCCTCTCCCGCGCCCGCCACTGAGCCTGGCTGTGCTTCTCAGTCGCCGAGCGCATCTGCCGCCGATTGATCCGCAGTCATTGCGCGATGATCTCGACGCCGTGATCGATCCAGGACTGTGACGCTCATGTCACGCGGCATCCTCGACACCAGCACCCTGATACTGCTCGACCGGATCGCCGACCAGTCGTCGCTCCCCGACGAACCACTGATCACCACGATCACCCTCGCCGAACTGTCGGTGGGTCCGCTCGTCGCCGGCGATGATGCGACGCACGCGGCACGCCAACTTCATCTGCAGCAGGCCGAAGCCGACTTCGATCCGGTGCCCTTCGACGCTGGGGCGGCCCGTCGCTTCGGCCAGGTCGCGGCAGCACTGCGCCGAACGGGAAGGAAACCCGCGGCGCGTGCCTACGACGCGATGATCGCGGCCATCGCACTGCACACCGAACTTCCCGTGCACACCTGCAACCCGGATGACTTCAGTGGCATCGACGGCTTGGAGGTCATCGACGTTCCCCATCCGGAGCATGGCCCCGAGGAACCATGACGGCCCGACGTCTCGGCCCGCGGGCAGGAGCCCGGCCGGTCATCGACAGGCAAGGTCGATAATCGACGACCAGCCATTCGACGTAGGACCATCCACCACATGGTCCGCGACGGCCAGAGCACGCTGAGCACCTCCCCGTATCGCCACGGCAACGCCGGCACGGGTGAGCAGATCGACGTCGTTGTCGCCGTCGCCGACCGCCAGGATCTCATCGGAGGCGATCCCACGGTAGTCCGCGTACGCGATCACGCCGTTCCATTTGGTGACCCCCGGCGGGGCGACGATCAGACTCCACCCGTCATAGCGCTCTTCGTGCAGCAGCATCAGCTCTGCGCCGAACGCGGTCAAGGCGTCGACCAGCGCGACCACCTCGGCGTGGCTCCGTCCCATAACCGAGAAGCCGAACACTCCGCGCCGTGCCACGACGGCATCGAGGTCTCCGGCGCGCGCGACCGGGGCGATGTAGGCAAGATAGGCAGGCGACGTGGACGAGACCGGTGGTAGCACGACGCCGACGTTGCCTTCGTCCACATACGCGCAGGGCTCGATCCCGGCTGAACGGAAGATCGCCAGCGCGTCGCGCGCCGCATCGACGGAGAATGCTGATTCGTAGAACCGTGAGCCGTCGCGCTGGTCCACGCCCATCGCCCCGTCCAACACCACTGCGGCCGGGGCGAGGCCGACGCGACCGAGGTACTCGGCGACCACGCGGCGGCGTCGTGAGGTTGCGACCATGAATGCCACATCGCGTTCAGCGAGTGCTGAGACCGCGGCGAGCTGCTCCGGCGGCACGGTCAGGTCGGGTAACCAGAACGTGCCGTCCAGGTCCGTCACCACCAACCGGATCACGCGCCCAACCTACTCGGTTAGCGGTGGTTCAGCTGGTGGTCCGATCGTCTTCGGCGCGGTCGAGGTGTGGGGCGACCCAACTGCCGAGCAGCCGGAGCGCCTCGGCGGACGCGCTGTCCGGTTCGACGGTGTAGGTGATGATCGTCAGCCCGTCGCCGCTCAGCTCCAGGGCTTCTCCCGTCAGTTCGACATCGCCGACCACCGCGTTATGGAGGCGTTTCGCGGCGGTGCGGTGGTGCTTGACGTTGTGGCGTGCCCAGCGGGTGCGGAACTCGTCGCTCCGGGTCGCGAGCTCACCGACGAGGTCGGTCAAGCCCTTGTCGTACGGGTTGCGTCCGGCCTCGCCACGCAGAGAGGCGACCACGTCGTCGGCGACCGTGTCCCAGTCGAGAAAGAACCCGGCCGCCCGGTCGTCGAGGAAAAGGAACCGGGCCAGGTTCACCGGCAATGCCGACCGGTCGAGGATGCCGTCGTAGAGGGCAACGGCCAAATCGTTGGCAGCCAAGATGCCCAACCGGGCGTTGCGGACATACGCCGGAGTGTCGAGTGCGTCCAGAATGCGCAACACGCCCGGGCGGACCTTCGACGGCGCAGCGCGGAGCGCACTGGGCACCGGCCCCGCAGCCGCGCGTGCCAGATCGAACAGGTGCGACCGCTCGGCGTCATCGAGCTGCAGGGCTCGGGCAAGGGCATCGAGCACCTGGTCGGACACGCCGGCGAGGTTGCCGCGTTCGATCCGCACGTAGTAATCCGCGCTCACTCCCGAGAGGAGGGCCACTTCTTCACGGCGGAGCCCGGGCACACGACGGTTGCCGCCGAAGGTGGGGAGACCGGCTTGGGTGGGGGTGATCCTGGCGCGGCGCGTCGTGAGGAACTCGCGCACGTCGTCACGGATACTCACCCACTCGATGCTACGGACATACCGGCGCCGACCGGGAGGGTCTGTCGGTACCCGGCTCAACAGGATCTCCCACTCGACCGCGGCCTGGGTGTTTGTTCGCACCATGCCCCGGAATCGCCCCGAACCCACGGCGCTGCCGATCGCGGCCGTTCGCGGACGTGCTCGCCGCACGCTCGACCGCTCGGGCCCGGGCACTCTTCGCCACAGCGAACCAATCGAGAGGACACGATCATGCAAACCGTCACGTTGAACAACGGCGTCGAGATGCCCATCGCGGGCTTCGGGGTCTATCAGATCCCCGAAAGCGAGACGCAGGCCGCGGTCGAGGCCGCCCTGGCCGTCGGCTACCGGCACCTGGACACCGCTGTGTCCTATGGAAACGAACAAGCCGTCGGCGCGGCGATCAGAGCCAGCGCGATCGAACGAGACGAGCTGTTCGTCACCACCAAGTTGTGGATCCAGCATGCCCCGACCGGCAGCGTCGAGGATGACACCCGACGCTCCTTCGAGCACTCGCTTGCGCGGCTCGGACTCGACCGGCTCGACCTGTACCTGATCCACCAGCCGCTGGGCGACTACTACGCCGAGTGGCGCGCGATGCAGCAACTCGACCGCGACGGCCTGGCACGCGCCATCGGCGTGTCGAACTTCCACCCCGACCGGCTGATCGATCTGATCGACCACAACGAGATCGCCCC